>JAYPBG010000041.1:0-2300 GCA_038124075.1 Gammaproteobacteria bacterium | reverse complement strand
GGATACGGAAGTGCCGGGTTTGTTGGAGGACATTTCGCAGTTGGGTGTTGATAGTGGCTTAGAGTTTGATTCAATAGGGTTGGGCAGTGAGCGTGTTGTCGAGTTCTATGCTGAATTGCCGATCGAGATAAATGTTAAAGGCGGTTATCACTCTTTAGGGAATTTTATCAGTGGGGTGGCTGCGCTGCCTCGAATTGTGACGCTGCATGATTTCTCGCTCTCCCCGCTGGATGCGAGTTCAAGTATTTTGAGTATGTCGGTTGTTGCAAAAACCTACCGTTATAACGATCGTGGTGATGAGTGATGAATTTTAAAGTTCGGTGTTTAATTCGAGGGTGGCGATTAAGCTGGAAGAGGTTGCCTCTGTTATTTTTAGTGCTGGCTTTATCAGGCTGTGGTGGCAGTACCGATTTTTCTGATTTGGAGGCAAGCATGGAGGCGATAAAGCGTAAGCCCAGCGGGCGCATTGATCCGCCGCCTAAATTCCAAACGTTTGAGAACTACGTGTATAGTGCCTCTTTGCTGCGTAGCCCCTTCCAGCCCCCGGTCGAGGCGGAGCCGGTTCGGCTTGTGCTCCAGGGGAAACAGGTGCAGCCAGATTTTAATCGTCCAAGAGAGGTGTTGGAGGAGTTTGGTATTGAGTCGTTAGTGATGGTGGGGGTTATCATGCGCACGGATAACGCGCTCAATGCATTGATTCGGGATGCCAAACTGGGTATACAGCGCGTAAAAGTTGGGAACTATATGGGAAAAAATCACGGGCGTATAACAAAAATTACACCGTATCAGATCGATTTGGTAGAGCTTTTGCCCAATGGCTCAGGTGGCTGGGTGGAACGGCCGCGTACGATTGTATTAACAAGCAATAATTAATAGTGTGGACGCCTGAGCGCTACTAGTGTTCTATCAAAAATGTAACATATGCAGCGCATCGCCGAAAAAAAAAGTAAAATAGGTGCAGCACTAAAGAAACCCGGTGATTATTAAGAGCGATGGAGTGAGCGGAGTTTTATAGGGTTCGTGGGTAGACATAAGAGTGCAAATAAAATGACATAAATAACAGAACGACAAAAATAAGTGACCTTTAATAAGGTCATGACAACTTTTGATGTTTTCCAATTATTAATGATAAATATATGAAAATAGATAATAGAATCGGTAATTACGTGGAGAAGTTGATAATGTTAAAAAGTCAAAAGGGTGGAGGCCTTAAGAGGAGAAGTCGCTTGCTAGAAAAGGTGTGTAAAGCGGTTTTTGGGGGTGTACTGTTTCTAGGGATGAGCTGCTCAGCCTTGTCCGCTGAAATTACTGATTTGCAGTTTGCGTCACTGCCGGGTGACCAGGTCGAGATAACGTTCAGTTTTGATGAGCCTCCTCCGGAGCCTCGTGGTTACACCGTTGAACAGCCAGCCCGGATTGCATTGGACCTCTTTGGTGTATCCAACGCCTTAAAAGAGAAGCACTTTAATCTTGGTGTCGGTAATGCGCGCACGGTGACGGTTATGGATGTTAAGGATCGTACACGTGTAGTTATAAGCCTAACAGAATTAACAGGTTACACGACAAGTCGAATCGGTAATGACTTAATTGTGGTTGTGGGGCAAGATCAAGTTAAACAGTTGATGCCTGCCTCTGATCGGCGCCCAGAGCAGGATGCCATTGCGGTGTCGATGCCCGTTGCTCAAAGTGTCACTCCAGCGCTTAAGGAGGTCGACTTTAAGCGAGGGGCTGATGGTGAAGGGCAGGTGGTGATTACCATGTCAGACCCAAATGTGACCGTTGATTTGCGGGAACAATCTGGCCAAATTCTTTTAGAATTTGTGGGTGTAGAGCTGCCTGAACGATTGCAAAGACGTTTGGATGTCGTTGACTTTGCTACACCCGTTCAGACGATTGATGCAGTAATAGAAGAAGAAAATACCATATTGATGATTAAGCCTAAAGGGCATTTTGAATACTTGGCATATCAGGCGGATAACCAGTTTACGGTCAGCGTAAAGCCTGTGACGGAAGAGGCGCTTGAAGCGCGCAAGAAAGATAAGTTTTTGTATACTGGTGAAAAGCTCTCACTGAATTTCCAGGACATTGAGGTACGCTCGGTTTTGCAGCTGATTGCTGACTTTACGGGGTTGAACCTGGTTGCCAGTGATACCGTGTCTGGGCGCATAACCTTGCGTTTACAGAATGTCCCTTGGGATCAAGCGCTTGATTTAATATTGAAAACCAAAGGGCTTGATAAGCGCAAAGTGGGTAATGTGATGCTGGTTGCTCCTGCTGATGAAATTGCAGCACGAGAGAAG
>JAYPBG010000040.1:6596-16830 GCA_038124075.1 Gammaproteobacteria bacterium | reverse complement strand
CTGAAATCTCATGTCCTGCTTTTAATTTAAACAGAATTGAGAGGGAAATACAGTTTAGATAAGTGTCTTTTAGTAATCTTAGATAATGAATGTCATTAAGAATTGTTTTTAAGTTATTTTTATCAATCGATGAGCCCTTAGCATCAATATCAGCACCCAGAGATGCTAACAAAAACTCAACCCCATCGAAAAATGATTCTGCTCCGAATTTTTTTAAGACATTATTGTAACAGGTCGTCAATGTTTTGTAGTCAAGCGCCGCATCACGATAGAACTCTAAAAGACTCTCATGCTCCAAGCCAATGCTTTGCTCAAACTGCCCTGCAGTCTCTGCTACGTTAATGCCGGCCAAAATAGATGATGCATCTTGACCTCTAAGCACATCCGTCGTAGCCTGGTTGACATAGAGCAGCATGGTTCGCAAACGGTTTACTAAGCGCTGATCCCCTTTTGACTGCGCTTTTAACAGCAGTTGCTCAATATCATGTTTAATAAACTCAAGGGCAACATACTTATAGCTCGGGTCTTTAAAGCGATTATTCACGCTGTCCATGACCTTCTGTTTACTTAAGTTATTATGGTTGAAAATCTCCTCTTTAATCTCTTTAATGATATCGCCGCCATTCATCTTTGGCATTTTTTTAACAATCTCGATCAACTCTTGCTGTGACTTAATCAACGATTGACCACGAGCAGCGACCTTACGATTTTTCATCTTTTTGTCTAGTTTGCTGCCTATACTGATGGAGAGCTCTTCAATGGCATTTGAAAGCGAACTGGTCGCATTGGTTTGAACAACGCTGAAACCACGAAACTGCCCTACCGGGTTCGACTGCTGAGAACCGAATACCCGATTTCGAGAAACACCATCAACTCTATCCGCGATTAACTGACTCATATTGGCTGCACCTTAACTCCACCTTCTGGTATGGTAGTTCTTTTTACTCAACTTCGTTTTCTGTTCATGTCGACTGGTATCATTAGCATTCAACTCCTCTTTAATTTTAGCGAGGCTTTTCTCAAAAAGATCGGGCTTTGTCTCCTGAAGCTGCTTACCTTGATCATAGCAGGACTCCTTCATCTCATCGTCTATGCCCAACCCTCTAATCCGCTCCTGAATCTCCGACCACTCTTTCTGTATAGCCACACACTGATCCAACTGCTCTTCATAGTTATACTCTTTTTTCATTAGAAGTTACTTCCCACATTCTTAACCGTTTCATACTCAGACTGTATCTGCTGTGACAACAGATCGGTGATTAAGTTGAGGTATTTAATCATCTGTTGAAGTTTCATGGTGGTTATTTCATTCTCTTTACCCAATGCCCGCATATGCCCATCCATTGCCGGTATGACCACCTCCTGCCAAAACTCCTGATTATACGATTTTCCTGGTTCATATGAATCACCCATGGCTTCAGATATGATTTTATTTAACTCGGGGTCAGTCACATGAAACTCAGCCTCTGACGCTAAATCCACTTCAAATGCTTCTAGCAAATCATCAGAAGTAGCAAATTGCTTAGCGTCCTCTAGCGTGTCATCAGATGACTCCCAATCCTTCAGAAACTTATCAAATACATCACCAAAATTTCTAAAGTCTTCTAAATCATATTCTGCTTTAAAACTCACCTCATCCAGATCACGTGCCCCGGTCTTCTGATCGCCAAGTATTGTTCTTCGTTTGATCCCCTGTATCCGCAACCCCTTCTGCTTCTAACTTTATTTTTCCATCCCTGATTTCATATTTTATCGTCAGCGTGTCTGCATGCCCCCTTCCTGTCTGAACACTAAACTGCCCACTGACGGTTGAGTTGTTCCCATATATATCATTTTCACCTGTTGTAAGCAGTAGAAAGGTATCAAAGTCATGTAATAGTGAACGCATTTTTAGCATTGCATCATTGATGCTTTTCATCTCTCCGAGCCTATCCTCTAACTCTTTA
Source organism: Gammaproteobacteria bacterium (assembly GCA_038124075.1). Classification (GTDB taxonomy): domain Bacteria; phylum Pseudomonadota; class Gammaproteobacteria; order Pseudomonadales; family JAYPBG01; genus JAYPBG01. Next base: position 14,884 of record JAYPBG010000040.1, on the reverse strand, counting down.
ACACGAACCTCCATCTGCCTTTCGATCATGATATAGCTGAACATCATCGCTATCATGGATATATCAAACGTACTAAGATGAACATCCTCTTCACGTGCCACTTTTAATGAGTTTGATAGCCCTGAAAGTGAACTTTCCATAACGGTTATCCTCTCTTTATATACGTACTCACGTAACGCTTATTACTGTATAAAATATCACTACATAAAACTCATATAAAAATCATTTTCATATAACAGCTTCAATTAAACAAACTGTTAATAAACTGCTCATCGGAGTCTTCAGCTTCTCTCTTCTCTCGCTCTTTTCTAACCTGGGCTTTTTGCTGCTCATTAACATGCGTGAACTTTTCTCGTTTGATACTTTTCTGTCGAAACTCCTCTTGTGCCTGTTCAAACTTCTTCTTTTTTACCTTAACCTCCATTTCGGCTTTCATTTGCACTTTCTTAAGTGTCAACTCCTGCTGCCTCATCTCACTGATCTTCTGATTAAGCTTATCTAAATCAGCTTTTCGAACCTCTGACTCTTTAAGCTCATCATAGAGGCGGTTGGTCTCTGTTTTCCTCACATTAATGCTGTGCTCAATATTCTCTATACACTCTTTCAACTTAGCCTCAGCCATCTCAAGCGCCTGCTTGGCTACCTGCATCGCCTTCTTAGACTCATCTTCTCTTAACTGTGCAATATTAAGCAAAGATGCATGTAAATCTTTTTTTTTCATAACAACCTCTTTCTACTCAAGCGGCGTTTTATTTCGTACAAATTTCTTAGGACCGTAGACCGTAGAACGTGCACCGTGGAACGTCAATGTACCCAATATTTATCGAACAATGCTCTGTATCGTTTTCACAGAATCGTTCAATGTACAACGATCACCAAAACGTTGATTTAAGTGTTCGATCATTGATGATATTTTATCCAAAGCTTTATCGCCATCCTTGTCATTTCCGCGCTTATATTCGCCAAGGTTCACCAACAGTTCGATATCGTGATACTTTGCCAACAGTTTTTTAAATTCACCCGCGGCTGCAAGGTGCGACTTATCCACGACGGAATTCATGACACGACTGGCACTCTGAAGCACATCAATCGCAGGGTATCGATTCTGCTCTGCAATTTTTCGACTCAATATAATGTGACCATCAAGGATCGATCTGACCTCATCGGCCACGGGGTCTGACATATCATCACCTTCGACCAAAACGGTGTAGAATGCGGTAATTGACCCGTGCTTATCCACCCCGGTCCTCTCCAACAGTTTCGCTAACTGAGCAAACACCGAGGGTGGAAAACCCCGTCTTGTCGGGGGCTCGCCTGCCGCTAAACCGATCTCTCGATAGGCGCGTGCAAACCGAGTCACTGAATCCATCAGCAGTAAGACGCGGTTACCTTTGCTGCGAAAGTATTCACTCACCGTTGTCGCAATAAACGCTGCCTTTGCACGCTCCATCGGCGGACGATCGGAGGTTGAGACAATCACCACACTCTTTCTTAAGATACTCTCATCCAGCTCACGAGTGAGAAACTCATTTAACTCCCGTCCACGTTCACCGATCAGCGCAATGACATTCACATCGACCTCTGCATTTTTGGCCAACATGGTCAACAAGGTGGTCTTACCCACACCGGCACCTGCAAAGATCCCCATACGCTGCCCTTCGCCACAGGTGAGCAGAGAGTCAATCGCTTTGACACCGAGCGAGAGCGGCTTACTGATCACTTCACGTTCCAGCGGATCAGGGCTGTCTCGATAGATCGGTGTGCGCTCCATATCTGAGCTGATATCTGCGTTACCTGGCGACTCCGATGCCCCCTTCCATGACTGCATCACTTCACCCAGTCCGTTATAGACATTGCCTATCATATGGGATCCAACCTCAAGATCGGTACTCTGCTCCATCAGTCGAATGTAGGCCCGGTTTGTCAACCCTGAGAGATCACTCAGTGATGTCAGAATTGAAAGATCCTCCTCAAAACCGATCACCTCCATTTTATAACGATTTTTTGAGACGGGATCGACCGCCTCACAGAGCTGACCCAGTTGCGCATAGGGCAGTTTCGCTTTGATGTTCATGCCGGTGATCTCAACAACCCGCCCGACCTGACGATAGGGTTTTTTCTCTGAGTAGCGCTTCAGTGTCGCGTCGAAGAGGGTCAACTCCTCTTCAGTGATCAGTGGCTCTTTAAATTGAGGCGGTTCATCAGAGCCCACATCATCGCTCTCTGACGCTTCGATCTCTGACGCTTCAACCTCTACTCCATCTGCTTCTAACCCGTCGTCCTCTAATCCGTCGTCCTCTAACGCTTCAACGTCTAGCTCGTCAATCTCTAACTCGTCAACCTCTAAACCATCGACCTCTAAATCTTCAATCCCTAACCCATCGACTTCTAACCCATCGACTTCTAACCCGTCGGCCTCTAAACCCTCGATCTCTAACGCATCCTTACCGTTATTCTCTTCTGTCTCATGCTGACTCGAATCATCCATAGCGCACCTAATCCAATATGATTCGATCGATCGGTTGAACAACAATATCTTGCGTCAACTCCTGGTGAGAGATAACAGGGATGTCATAGAACTCAATCTCAATCAGTTTTTTAACATATCGCCGAATATCCATTGAAGTGAGCATCACCGGTTTATAGGGCTTATTCACTAAGCCACCGACAATTTCACGCACACGATCGACAAAACGGTTAGTGACATTGGGGTCGAGCGAGAGATAGGAACCCGCCGATGTTTGGCGAATGGAACTACGAATGGTCTCCTCAAGATCGTTATCGAGCAGGTAGCAAGGTAATATATTTTGCCCATTACCAAACTTATAACTGATGTAGCGCTTAAGGGTCGTGCGTACATACTCAGTCAGCAGTACCGTATCCTTCTCCTTTTGCGACCACTCAATGAGGGATTCAAGAATCGAACGCAGGTCGCGGATCGAAATATCTTCACTGACCAGGCGCTGAAAGATCTCAGCAATCTTCTGTAGGGGTAAGAGCCGCTGTACCTCTTTAACAAGCTCACTATAGCGCTCATCCATCTTTTCAAGCAGATAGCGTGTCTCTTGAAGCCCTATGAAGGTATCGCAATACTTTCTTAAAACATAAGAGAGGTGGAAGGTAACCAGCCTAGGCAATGTCATATAGTTCACGCCCAACTCTTCCAAGGTATCTTCAAGATCATCAGGTATCCAGATGGAGGGCACACCGGGTAGAATCTCTTTTTTCTGTTCAAAAGGAATCTCGAGCTCCTCCAGCTCTGCAATATCATACCCTTTAAGAAACAGGTTATCGGGTATAAACTCCACCTCAGCCGCAGGCGTCTCATTCAACAGAATGCGGTAATGGTCCTTCGAAATGGCATCGGTAAAGCGTACATGTATACCTGGAAAAGGGACACCGAGATCGAGGTACATCGCACGACGCAGATCGATCATATCATTATTGAGCTGACGCATATTAAAATAGGCTTCAGCCGTTTCATGCAGCTCGAGTATAATCGGTACCGTGATATTAAACTCATCTTGTTTACGTGAGACAGCGGTTCTTGCAGCACCCGGCGCATCATTATCCGCAGTCAGTGGGGTGAGATCCACCGCATCATCCGTCAGACTCTTCTTTTTTCTATTAAGAAAGAAGCCCCAAATAAAGAGCGACGAGCCCAGCAACAAAAACGTCATGGTTGGGAAACCAGGAATCGGTGAGAAGAGCAGCAGCACAGCACCACCTACCATAATAGCCGGTGGCTTCTCTTTCACCTGGGTTGTAATGTCTGAACCTAAGTCTTCTGACGATTCAGTGGTCACCCGCGTGACAATGATCCCAGCGGTAACCGAGATGATCAGAGCCGGGATCTGTGCAATAAGGCCATCACCGATGGTTAAGATGGCGTAGATCGAAGCCGCTTCACCGCTGGAGAGTCCCTGCTGAAAAACACCAATACTGATTCCACCAATGATGTTGACGATGGTAATGATGATGCCCGCAATGGCATCCCCTTTCACAAACTTCATCGCTCCATCCATTGAACCGAAGAGCTGGCTCTCCTTCTCAATCTTCTGACGACGCTCACGCGCCTCATGCATATCGATCAAACCCGCACGCATATCACTGTCGATACTCATCTGTTTACCGGGCATACCATCAAGAGAGAAGCGGGCCGACACCTCTGCAACCCGCTCAGAGCCTTTTGTGATCACGAGGAACTGTACAATGGTAATAATCAAGAACACAACCAATCCGACCACCAGATTGCCGCCCACAGCAAAGCTACCAAACGCCTGTATAATGGCACCGGCATCGCCTTGAAGCAGGATAAGCCGCGTTGTGGTAATGGAGAGTGATAGCCTAAAGAGCGTTGTTAGCAGTAAGACAGCAGGAAAGGCAACAAATTCGAGCGGTGTTGTTAAGTAGACCGCCACCATAAGAAGAATAATCGCAACACCGATATTAAATGCGATCAGCACATCCACCAATTCAGTTGGCAGAGGGATAATCATCATAAAAACGATCATGACCAGAATGATCGCAATCATAAGGTCATTTCTTTGCGTTAGCGCGAGTAAGAACTTTTGCGTTTTGTTTGATAACATCTTTGTTTTTATCCTATATGTATACTACTGATATTGTAAAACCAAAAACAAAATAGATGAGTGTGTATGATCCATTAATCTGAACGTTTCTTCTCCTCCAGTGCCATTTTGTGACGCAGCTTATTCATTGCAATGTCCCTAATTTTTTCCATTGTCAAAAGGGTCTTCCTATCTTCAACAGATTCTGATACTCTATCACACAGCTTAATACTCATCTCTAACTTGCCCCAATAGAGAAACCCATAGGCCAGTAGCTTTTGGGCATCAATGTTGTCAGGTTCAGAGTCAAGCACCAGATTGATGATAGAAACAGCGTCTTCCCACCGTTCCAGCTGAATGAACATATAACCAATCTGCATTAAAAACTCAATTTCATTAGACGTTAACTTCACTGCATCCCCCAATGAATATTTTTTTATATCACTCTACTGGTTATTCTATTAATACATATATAACAAGCATAAAAATAACAAGTACATAAAGTACAAGCAGATAAAGTACAAGCAGATAAAGAATTAATATATAAAAAACAGATATATTAAATCAATACTTTACTATTTAAATCATATTTTTCATCTTTTTATGAAACATACGCTTAAGCTTAACATCACGACCATAGGCCGGCGTATAATCACCATTATAGTAGGTTTTATTCCGCTTCATCTCTTCTGCCAACTTATATGAATTACCATCGGCCTTATCCTTTAAGCGATCATAGACACTCATCACCTCAGTCGGTACAGCGGCCTCTGAGTTTAGATCACGCCGTACTGCATTGATATCATTATCTTTATTAAACTTCTCCATCTGAGCTTTTGTTCTGGCATCACACTTCTCCTTCCCTTCACCCTGGTCGTATAAGACCATCTCTTTCTGCTCTGATAAAATATTTTTTACACTACGTTTCATACGCTTAAAAAACATGATTTCACCTCTTACTTCAAACAGTCACCAATATCAAAATCACTCATACTGGTTTCAGCTGTACGCAGCTCAACATCCATACCGCTCAATAGGTTATTAATCTCCAACAGGAGATCCCTCCGTTCGGCTTGCGCGCTATCAAAAGCAAACAGACCCTCAGCGTGCCACCCATGGTCATACTCATTACTCAAAACCGCTTCCACAACACTCTGTGAAAGCTCAAAATCAGTATGTTTACCAGAGTGAAGCAGGCTGTTTTTAGTCACTAAATTAACAATCTTTTCAAGCTCACGATCAATATCGATTATTTCAACATCTTCATTCATACCAACAGAGGTATCATCATTGATTTCGCGATCAATATGGCCACAACTTTCAAGTATGTTGACTCGATCAATCAGTGACAGTGCTTCACGGTAAGATTGATCTATCGACTCATTCGTTTCGACAAAACAGATCAGCCTTGCCATTATTTCAGGATCCAGAACTTCCACATATGATGCCATAGTCTTTACACCACCTTAGCCAACCCATCATTTAAGGCATGAAAAAAATTCATAAAAAACCAAACCATTTGACAGATCAACATACTCAAAAGCCAATCAAATAAAACTCAATACCGTTTTAAATCATCCCTCTACGCCGTACAGCACCGCCTCTTCGGCTGACACGCTTGAAGCGCTTCTTATTACTCATCATCCTTTCCCTACTTATTCTTTCTCGCGTCTCTAAGCTCTCTATATTTTCTTTAAAAGATGCTGCAATTTTATCACGGCTCTTCTTCTTCATGCCTTTAATTTGTTCATTCAACTCCTTAAAGGCACTGCCTGACATACCATTTTTTTCTAAAGCATCCTGGCTCTGCTTAAACTGTTGTTTCAATTTTTCAAGTGTAGGACCGTTATTCCCCTCCCCACTCTCAACACGCTCTTTAGCCATACGCTCTTTAATCATCCTAATGATATCAGACGTATCCATAGAATTTCCTTTCGACGGGTCTCCAATTTGAATCCTCATAAACCACCTCTGAAACTGACATAAATCAAATCAACTAAACGAATCAAAGCTACAGATCCGTTATAACCATCTTATACAAACCTAATTATTCACACCTACTGATTGAAAGCTATTCACATTAGTATATATGCTTTTAATCCTCCAGAGAATATTTAAGATAATAACAATCAGAAAATAGGCACTGCTTGTTCTACTTAATACTGCCTGAATCATTTAAACCGTCATGCTTCAGGCAGTTTCCAAAAGAGATAAAGGCAAAAGGGCCTTTAAGCTACTTAAGCGACTGCATTTTCAGCCTCATCATTGAGCCAGCCTTCAAAATCACCAATCGCGTGATCTAATAAATCACCAAACTGTGAGGGGTTAGCATTTTACAGTTCAGACAGGGGTATACCTTCTTGATGGGCCTCATAAAGCTGATCAAGCGTATACCCCTTTTCAAGCAAATCTTCAATTTGCTCCTCATCGTACTCTGCGTGCAGCGTTTCCAAAATCTCAACCTCATCTACATCACCGGTAGAAGACTTATCATCCTTAACAAGTGCTGAATCCCTCCAATTTTGCATCAACTCTGCGAATGCCACACCCATCTTTTCTGCTAGAGCGCTCCTAAAATCATCAACCGTACTTGATAACATCTCATCAATAGTTATACCATGATGAAGACCTAGCATAATATCATCTTTACTATAACCGTTCTCAGTAAGCGTAATAACATCATTCATGCTTACACCCTGATCCATCAGTTGATTAAGATCATCATTAGAAAACCCTAGGTTCTTTAATGTGGAATATTCATCTCTACTTACATCGTTCCTAGCGAGCCTACTTACCACGTCAAAGGATTCTTGATTAATATCTCCTGTACTGCTCCCACCGACGCTGACATCGGAGCGGGTGTAGCCCATTTCAACCATTTCAACAAAATCATTTACACTTCTACCATTGGTTACATCGCTTGATTTAAAGCCAGCTCTATCAAGTGCTACCATTTGCTCAACGGTTAAATTACTCCCCCCTGGCTTTGTTGTCCACTCCGTGACAAACTCCTTCATTTCAGAGACACTATCAAATCCAAGGCTTTGTAATTGCTTAAACTCTGAGCCACTTATTCCTTGATCCGAAGCCAAATCGATTATGTCCTTTATTTTAAACCCATCACCTACTGCAGCATCTATCTGTGCAGGGGTCCACCCATCATCAAGAAGTTCTTGCGCTTCTTGCTCTGTGATATCATGTTTACTGGCTAACTTAGACGCTTGCGAATTATTACTACTGCTCGAATTATTGCTTGTATTGTTATTCACTTGAGTCATATTTAATTACCTCTATATATCTCATTTATTCACATACACTAAATAGGGTATGTTTATCTATAAAAATATAAACACCACCCCTCTTATAACTGCACACATCTAAATAACGTTTTCATACATACCAGATTAAGAGCGACAGATGCCATCACATTCATTTTATATTAATTCTCATAATTATCCTTACCCTGTTACTTAAGCACATCAAAAAAGCATACATTGCTACGATCTATTTAACAGACTCTTATTTTTAATCCATTATTATTTCGCCAATCATATAGAGACCCTACTGCTTTACACAAAATTTTCACGCACTTTTCACACATCTTTACGCTACATTTACACGACATTTACACGACATTTACACAGCGCACAGCAATCTCTTTTAATCTCTTTTAATCTCTTTTAATCTCTTTTAATCTCTTTTAATCTCTTTTAATCT
>JAYPBG010000040.1:0-6496 GCA_038124075.1 Gammaproteobacteria bacterium | reverse complement strand
CTTTTAATATCTTTTTGGAAACACACATCCAGAATATAACATAACAACCACTTATACTCATTTATCATATGGAGAAGATAAATCACCAGGACCTTGCTTATGGCTCTATAATATAACTGTACGGCTTCCTGCTTAGTGAAGATAACAAATAGATTTACATTACTTTCACACTGAACCTACAAATCTGCAATGTTGTTTTCTAAGTTAGATTGCTATATTAAATACATCTTGTGGACAAGCGCTCAACTGATCAGGATTATCGGTTTTGAACTAATTAAATTTTAAAGGTGAATTAAATGCAGAACGCAGAATCAGATGGTCCTGAACTGATCACTCGAAAACTACAACGTGCTGAAAACATTCTTTCAGACGTATTAAATTCTGGTTGCGACAAGAGATTCTGGAACCACTACAATTCAATTCTTCTGTCGATAAAAGGGACTCAAGAATTAATGAATAAAACCAATATAACTCAATCAACCAACAATCAAACCGTGCAATAGGAGAAGTAATTATGTCAATAGCCGTATTAGATGCAGCATACGAAGCAGGCGCCGCCCACCTCACCTGGCTTGAAAATAATATCATCGACTTAGCCAACCAAATAGATGATGAGAGCAAGGTTACAGATATTGATATTGAAGATGGGCAGACGTACTACGAACTAACCGCAGAGGGTGAATACTCAGAACTGGCTACTCTTCAAGAAGCCCAAGATATAGTAGATAGCGGTGGTACAATTTATACTAAAGATGCGGATGGTGCTTACCAAGCATATAGTCCACCAAATACTGGTGATTCTGAGGACACATCAACCACATTACTGATGCTCCAGCTCCAAAAATCAACCGCAGAATGGAGTATTGGTCTATCAACAAGCACCAACTTAATAAAATCACTTTCAGATGGCTGCAAAGAGGTTGCAAGAAACTACTAAACTTTGTTTATCATTAATCTGCTGGGCGGTTCTATTACTGCCCAGCTTTTTAAGCTAACCCTTTAAAGATTAAATTTATTAACGATAGGTTTTTATATTATGGACTGGTTTACGGATACGATTAACACCCTTAACGATGTTAACCTTCTACTTTCTCATAGCGGTCACAAAGCGGCTGCAGAGAAGAATTTAAGAAACCTTTTAGACGGTGTACCCGATTGCGAAAAAGTATTTACATCGCTTGTAATGGTACTACTTCAACAAAACAAATTTGATGAAGCAGCCGACTTAATCAAAGAGCACAAAAGTAAAATTGAAGACGACTGTGGCATGACAAACATCTTACTTGCTATTGCAAAAATTTCAAAAGGTGAAGAGGAGGATGGCATGGATATTTTTGGCGACCTTATCTCTAACTGTGAAGATCAGCGAATATCCAACATGGCCACAAGCCTTATGGAATCCTATATGCAGTAATCATTGAGTCTTTTTTATATATTGGATTTTAATTGATTTTATATTTATACATTTATTTATATATCTTTGTATTTTAATATTTTTATTTTTTATTTTTTATTTTTATATTGTTAACCTTACAGGAGGCAGGCGGAATGGTCATTGAAGGTGGAGGCCAGATTGCACAGCAATCTACTCAACTGCTATCTGAAAGCTTTGAAGTAAAACTGCCTGACAAAGCTGCCGACTCTAAAAGCGTCAGTACGTTTCAGCAGGCGTTCTCTTCAAACCAATTTAAACTAAACCCCAACCTATCGGTCTATGGAAACAGTCTAAATATTGTTACAACTCAACAAGTTGACTTTAGCCAACTAAGCTCTAATGTTCTTTCAGAACTTAGAAAGGTCAAAGGCAACATGATGGAGCATTTAGACAAATTAGTGAATGACCCCATTGAACCCGGTGACACGGTTGGTTTATTACATAAACAAATGACGGGTGAAATCCTCTCTCTTGAACTTGAGACAACATCTAAACTATTGGGTAAAATGTCTGAAAATTTAAATACTTTATTAAGACAATAACAATTGGGTTGTAGTAATGAAAAAAGTCATATTAATACCGCTTTTAACGGCACTGTTATGCGGGTGCAAAACCGAGCTTTTGTCTGAACTGGGCGAACGAGAAGCTAATCGAATTGTCGCAGTATTACATAAACATGGTATTTTTGCTGATAAACTTCCTGGCCAAAAGGGTACCTCCATCATTGAGGTGGATAAATCCGACTTTGCTGATGCCGTACTGGTTCTTGAAGCCAACGGATTGCCCGGAAATCAGTTTGATACCTTCGGATCCATGTTTGAAAAGAGTGGCATGCTGCCAACACCTACTGAAGAGAAAGCACGCTATATGTATGCGATCACTCAGGAGCTCTCTCAATCGATCAGCATGTTAGATGGCATCATCAACGCACGTGTGCACCTGGTACTGCCTAAAACGGACAAACTGGGTCGACCTATTGAGCAATCTTCTGCCTCTGTCATGCTGCTGCACTCTGAGGCACTGCATACCGACGCCATTATCCCTAAAATCAAGCTGCTTATTAAAAACAGTATTGAAGGGATCGATAACGACCGAATCAGCATCATTTTATTTCCCAAGGTCGAGCAAGATGTCAATATGTTAGATACCATCGCCAGTGTTGACCGCTCTTTCTTAAGACATGAAAACAAAAACGCCTTCATGAAAGCAGGCGTCGGCATCCTGGCCTTCATACCTTTCATCGTCTCATTACTGTTTTTATTTAAAAAATTCAATTTCACTAAGAATAAATCCTTAAATATTCCAAACATTAAAAGCAGGGGTAAACGCAGTGAAAGCACAAGAAGCGGCCAAACTGTTCGAGATAAAGCAAAGTATGAACAGATCTTGGAAAAGCGCAGACGCACTCCTTAACAACCCGATAGCATCACGGCTTAAACACAAAACGGTTACTGAATATCTTTTCAAAACGTATAAACTGGAGTTTTTCTATCCAGAACCGATTGAGTGTGCCGTGATGGCGCTGGATCCTGAACGCCTTACTGTATGCGCCAATGTATTTGGCGCATTAATCATTGAGGAGGATCTATTTGCTCAAATAATATCAGAAGATTACCGTATGTTTCTCTCTAAGTCCTATGGTGAGGCGGTCACACTCGAGATTAAAAATAATGTCTCACACTATCATACCATCTCCCAATCAATTAAAGATGAGTTTTGCATTCGCTACCAACTCTCTAAACTCTGCTTTAATAAACCCACGCTCTGTAACATCCTTTTTCTTGATGCATTAAAAATTGCTCTACCTAGAGCATACAGGCTTGTCCGATTACGGATGCCTAAACTGGATGAAACAAGCAGCGCTTTAAATCTTATCAGTTACAATAATGTCCACACACCCTCTTTCAATCAATTTATTGAACATATTTCAGAGAGCATTTAATATGATCAAATATGATACTCTAAAAGATCTAGAAAATATCACCTTCGATGGCCCTGTCATAAAGAAGCAGAGAGCCGAAGAGATCCCCTATGTTGAAGATCTCAAAACCTTATACGATAAAGCCCAGGAGCAGATCGATATCCGCAGCGATCAGGCCCATTCAGAAGGGTATAAAAAGGGATTTGAAGCGGGCAGAAAAGAGGGAAAAGAGGTTAAAGCGTTTGTGAATACGCGCATCTCGGTCATTAAAACCCACATCGAGTCGATTGTTAATGAGTCCATCTCTAAGGTGATCAATACCGAACAGGACGCCAACCCCTACATCTCATCCGTTGTCAGCGACATTGTTGATCGCTACTGCATTGTCTCTGCGTTTAAACTGCGCATCTCACCCCAAGTTGACGCTGATAGCCTTAAGAGAATCCGCCAGGATCTTAAAGGGCTTATGTTAAACTGTCGGGTTGTACAAGACCCCCACCTCTCACCTGACGAGTTCATCTTAGACTCTGACGAGACCAGTTTCCACTTCTCACTGGAGTACCTGTTTAATTGATATTGATAAGATTAAAATAGACCCAATACCGTTGCCACCTAGCCTAGAAATGGGCACGAAATTACTTTGATATTTGAAGCGAATGCATGTCTGAGCAAAGCGAGTTCATAAGCGGAAAATATCAAAGTGATTTCGTGCACACTCCCTAAATGCCGTAGAAGAATGAAAACGACAGGCATGAACGGTTTTACAGCTTATTCTCTTTTTACTGTTTATCCTGTTTTTACTGTTTATTAAAGATATTACTGATAAAAATGTACGCTTTTCCTTTATTAACCACCCGCTCTCCGGTGCCGATAAGACCCTTTTCAGGTGCGAATAGGTAGACCCAGCTTTTATCACCTGATCCCTTATCCCCTCCTGTACTCTTTTCATAATAGATATTCAAGTAGGGCTCTTCTTTATCAATACATATATGCGCTGGCTGCTCTAATGGTTTTATTCCCCCCTTTACCTCCTGAATGAACATCGATTTTGCATTGATATAGTATATCTCCTCACTCATCCTGGCTGGATCAATAATAAGCGCATCGCCCACTTCCAGCTCTCGGTACTGATTAACACTCAGTCGAGTGCAGTAGCCATAGCGCTTATACGCGACGTCAAAGCTGGGGGCCTCATTATAGTTAACGCCCTGTTTGCCTTCAAGAATTTGAATCAATCCCTTACTGATCTCCAAGGATACCATAAACGGCTGATCGGCCACGGTCACATTATACATCACGGTACGGGACATCTCTTTGAGTTTTTTATAGCGCCTAATATCGCAGTTAGCAATATTTTTCAGTGCTTGATGACCAATCATTGTATGGCTTTCGGCACCCAACAGATCATTCACGATCGACTTCAACAGGTCATACTCCATAATCGACTGACTGGGTATGCTGTTGAAAAATTCTGGAAAGAGCGCTTCTAGAAGCTCTTTATCACAGTGCATCCTAACCAATTCAGACTCAACATTTAAGTCAAGTGAAATCGATGGGTAGTGGCTTACAGATGCAATGTCTACGCGTTCGACGATGATGGCCTGTTGATTTATCTGAACTGTTTTTTTAATAGGCAATACTTTCATTACCTTATCAATCAACAGTGTCTCTTGATCCACTTTCGGCAATGAACTTAAATAGAGCACCTCATTTTTTTTATTATATGACCGCTGCGACATCCTCTTCCTCCTCTGGCAGTGCGATAGTCACTGTTACGTTCTCTTCACCACTGATGTCTGAAAACATCTCCGCCCACTCTTCCATATTTGCTTGAATATACTCTGCTGCGCTTGCAGTTGCTGGAACAATGGTTACAGTATATTGGCCATTGGATTCCTGAATAATGATTTCGGAGCCATCAAGGAAATCATCGTCAAGTGTGATCACAATTGCATTACTGTTTCCTGATTTACTCATATCGCTCATTTTTTTGACCATATACTGGATCAACTGTGCAACCTGCTGTTCTAATTTACTCTCATTTATGGCACTCCCTTCTCTGACAAACATACCTGCATTATCCATCATCATCATAGCCTCTTGTGGGCTCATATAGGCCATCTCACTTATCAGTTGTGCTACCTTAGATTTAGTAGACGTTTCATGACCAACATCTTCAATGATCATCTCTATAATCTCTGCTTCCGTAAGTTCGCTATCGCCAGCTAAAAATTTATCCAGAGTTTCCATCATCTCTTCAGACATTGTAGAGTAGTCGATATAATTACCATTTTCATCTGATATTCTTACGATATAATTACCTTCCTCTGTCTTTTGCAATAGTACTGTATTTTTCTTTGTCTCTGGCAAATACCCACCTGGTTCAACTACTTGAATTGTATGGGCAATATTCGCTTGATTTATAGGGTTTGTATTGTGCCCCAAAAGGGTTTGCAGCTCTTGTATAAACCCGGGATCATCCATTGACCCTCCATTGCTTAGATGTTGTTTAATAAATTCATTTGCCTCTGTACTTAACCCATTGTAGTGAGTATAGCTATTATTTTCGCCAAATATGCGTACCGCATACTCTCCCTCTCCATTCTCTTGTATTACAATACTGTTTTCACCTGTTTCTGGAAACTCATCTCCTGCACCCAGCATTGTGACTGAATATTCGTTGGATTGTGTAGGTGTTGCTGTATTGTTTACTCGCTTGCTGCTTATTGTTTCAATAAGGCTACCATAGAAGTCAGATCCCTTTTGGTCTATATAACTGTTCTCATCAGTGAATATCCGTGCTGTATATTCACCCTTTTCATCTACCTTGATGAACACTGTATTTTCGCTCCCTTCGGGTAATTGAGTGGGTAGCTCTTCACCCGGGCCCAGCATAATGACCTTATGCCCGCTTAAATCGACGTTGGTACCCGTAGTACTTGATAGCTTACTGCTGATCATGCTCAACATTTCTTGAGGTAGATCAGTGGTAGTAGACCAGTCTGTGTATTGACCGTTTTCATCAAAAATACGTATTGTCTGCTGCCCCTCTCCATCAACGTGTATAAAAACAGTGTTTTCACCTTCAACGGGCAGCGGATCATTAGGTCCAAGGAGTACAACCTCATGTTCGCTTGTTA
>JAYPBG010000039.1:3460-16884 GCA_038124075.1 Gammaproteobacteria bacterium | reverse complement strand
CCAGTGGATCGGCAATGCGCTCTAAAACCGTTTTGTCTAATTCAGTTGATTCACCATTGATCACCAGCTCAACCGATTTGCCAAGATCACGACTGATGTCTCGAACCATTCTTTTAAACCGATTAAAGGTAGAGCTGATTGGCAACATCCTTATCCGTATAACACTCTCCTGAATTTCACGCGTATTATGCTCTAACTGACTCAACCCCTGTTTCAGTTTGGCCAGCATGGCCTCATTAAAATCAGAGCCTACTGAACTTAACATAGATTGCGTAATGACCAACTCACCGACAAGATTAACCAATTCATCGATCTTGTCAGTACCCACCCGTATTGATCCACCTTCCACCACGCTGCTCTTGGTATTTTTGCTCGTACTCTTTTTAACGCTCTCAACAGGGGCTACTTTTTCAGCCTCTGCACTTTCTTCACTCTCTGCACTCTCTGCACTCTCTGCACTCTCTGCACTTTCTGTACTTTTTGTACTTTTTGTACTTTCTGTACGCTCCGCTGGCTCAATATGATCAATCGTTATATCGCAATCGTCAATAACCCACTCAAACGCGGTATCAATCTGATCGCGCGTCACCTCAGGACCCAGCTCAATGGTCCATGAGATGTAGCACTCTAAAGGATCAAGGGCATCGAAGTTAGGTAAACTGTCCAGATGCGGCGTCGCCTTGCACGCAGCATAGTGCTGTAACTCTCGAATAATTCTAACAGGGTCATTGCCTGTTTTTAAAATATCTTTATTGGGTATAAACTGAATGCGCCAGGCAAAACCGGCCGGTTCTGGGGCCTCTTCGTCCTGTTCAGTAACCTCCGTTGTCTGCGCGTCATGCGTTTCGTTCACAGCGGCCACGTCTGTCGTTGGGTCAGCCGTTGGGAGCAACATCTGTTCAAGTTGATTATGCAGAGACTTGACTGAAGCATCCCCTTCAATAGTAATAGAGACCAGTTGGGTCCCTTCACCCTCCTGATTGCGTCTCTGCTCGACATCCAACATATTTCGCAAGCAATCGACGGATGTCAAAAGAAGATCTATTTTCTCGGCATCCAGTGCCTGTTTCTCATCACGCAACTCATCGAGAAACGTCTCCAAAACATGAGTGAAGTTGGCCACTTCAGAGAAACCAAAGGTACCTGCGCCCCCTTTTATTGAGTGTGCCGCTCGGAATATGGTGTTGATCGTCTCAATATCCAGAGCCTCTACATCAATATTAAGCAGCTCTTCCTCCATACTGTCCAACCCTTCGAAGCTCTCTTCAAAAAAAGATTGGAAGAATTGACTCAAATCCACTTCCATAGTCACTCTCACTCTATTATCTATTCACAGTGGTCTATTCACAGTTAACCAAACATCATATCAATCAACCATCACATGAATCATCCATTATCTTAATACACGCGTTACGGTTTCAATTAGTTGTGCGGGGTTAAACGGCTTAACAATCCAACCGGTCGCTCCTGCCTCTTTACCTTTAACTTTCATCTCTTTTGCTGATTCAGTTGTAAGCAGCAAAATAGGCGTGTACTTATATTTTTCAGTCTTTCTCAGCTCTGTGACCAATGCAATACCGTCCATATGCGGCATATTTATATCGGACAGAACCAAATCATAATCACCCGATAACGCCATCTCTAATGCTTTTTTACCATCTTCAGCCTGCTCTATTTCAAAGCCTGCCCCTTTCAAGGTAAACTCCACCATCTGACGAATGGATGTCGAATCATCGGCACTTAGTATTTTTGTCATGCCTTAACCTCCCCATTTACTACTTTATTGCATTTATACATACTTTAACACTCAATAAAAATCTCTTAATAACAAACTAACATAAAAAATCATTCACATCCATTTAAACCATTTTATACACCTAAAGACCTAGTAGTTCAGCCAGCCCTAACAACTCTACAATGTCTGGAAAAACAAATGAAGATGAGCCCCATTCCACCTGAATACCGGACGCCTGAGCAGATGCCAGAAACGCTGCCAAGCACTGAGCCCCTGAAGCATCCATTCTATTCACAGAAACGGCATCCAGTATAATTTTACGCCCACCTTCTGCCGCCTTATTCTTAGCCTCTTTC
Source organism: Gammaproteobacteria bacterium (assembly GCA_038124075.1). GTDB lineage: Bacteria > Pseudomonadota > Gammaproteobacteria > Pseudomonadales > JAYPBG01 > JAYPBG01. The sequence goes on along the minus strand of JAYPBG010000039.1, from coordinate 14,793 downwards.
AACTGAGCATAGAGTGACTCGACCTCTCTAATATCCAGATCACACTGTAAAGCAACAATTACCGGCTCTCCCATATTCCTCTCCACACTATACGTTTCATCGCCATACGCTTACAACGTCTGCTCAACCTTTTCTATTCTCTTTCTTTTCGGATCTACTTTATTGCATATTGTTATTACGCATAATCTCAAAGACATCTTTGAATCCAGAGAGTGTGTTCACGAACTTTTTCTCAAGCTCCACACTGTTAACATGCATATGCTCCATCTCTTCAATACAGCTCTGAATGGCCGTATCGAGATGCACATTATCGACTTTATTATTTTCATTAACAACATCAACTGAGCGTTTCATATCATTTAACAATGTATCAAGCACTCTCCCGAGATTCTCTTTATTATCTTCACTGATATCACGTATGTGCTTTACCGTTTGCAACGCCGAGTGACTCTGCTTTCTCAATAGGTGCTCAAAAGTAATCGTTTTAACACACGCATCGATTGTATTAGCAATCTGCGCCAAAAGATCTCGAATAACTCCACAACGATGTTGGTTTTCCTCTGGCATATTCTTAATTAATACCGATACATGCTGATGATGATAAACAGATATATTTCCCTTTGAATATAAGCGTGAGATTGATTTTGAGGTATCTATGATGGAAAAAAGCGATTTACTACAATCTTGATTATGAGCATAACTGTGTTCTTGGCCGGCTATCTGGATCCATAGAAAAAAATGAAGACCCAAATGATCACCCAGCTCAAACAGTCTATCGGCTATATCTTCATAGCTACGACAGGACAAAGCTCTTTCTACAAATGCAAGCACTTGACCAACTTCGCTGCTGGCAGTCATTGCATCAAATGCCGTTTGAGTTGCAGATCTTAGTTGATCTTTAAGGTCTTTCACCTCCCTATTATGGAGCAAATCAGAAAGGAAAACGGCATCGATGGCCTGATCACAGTAGGGCATATAGAGAATAAAGTTGGCGCCTTTCATAAAAAACTGGCTGGAGCGCTGAGCATGCGCCTCTTCCATGATGAGCGTAGTACATGGCTTTTTTTTGCCTGCCTTTTCTGACTGTTCCAACACAGATATGTACGCATCAGCCTCTTCTAATCCAATCACCACAAGATGGGAATAACATACACTCAAGTCTAATCCCTTTTGAGCAGAGACCATATCCACTGACAGAGTATCCTCAAGACTTAGAATACTCTTTTTTATCTGTTCTGCATCCTGTACGTCCCGATAGACGATCAGACATCTAAATTCCTGAGCTGACACCATGCTCTTTTCCTTATTATATTTTTCATTATACTCTTCTAGTTTTACTCTTCAATTTCTACTCTCTGCCATAAGGCTTACTAACTTTATCTCTTCATACACTCATTACGCTTAATAATAAGCTTAATCATCAATTCAAGCGTAAGGCACGCTCTACCCTATTCCGCGATCTCTCTATTGCAGACAGATTAAAATCCAGTCCTATTAAAACGCAGCTGAACGAGCTCATCCAGTTGTTTCTGTTCACGCAGTTGAGCATTATAACGAGCCTGATCCGCCTGGATATCCAAAAAATTATCTATGGCTTTAAGCTCCTGATTGGCTTGCTGCCAAAGGACTCTCTGTCTCTCCAACTGCTCGCTGCGGGCACTCACCTGGTCTTGCTGCTGTCGTATTGCAACGCTAATATTAGCCATAAACTCTTGTTGGGTAATTAGAGCTTCTGGTGACTGTATAACCCCATGCGCTTCAGCAAATTCCGAAACATAGCGTGCACGATACTCTTCCAATACGCTCAACTTCTCAAGATCATCATTGAACATCGATTGGATAGCGCCTAAACTACCCATCTCCTCTTTTTCACGCAGCGCCTTTAGTTTACGTACAGAATCTAATTTTATATTGCTTTTACCCAACACACGCCTTTCTCTTTTAATCTATTTTAGTCACTGAATCGAACTTAATAAAATATCATAACAAGTAAACACGTCATATTTAATCGAAAATCCATCGAATATAAAACTAAGTATAGGGTATTTTTCTAACAGTTTTATTGAGATCACATGAATTCTTATCTATTTAGCATTCAAATAATATAAACACCCGAAATCAATGAAAATATCAACCGTTTTTAATGGGTTGCAGCCCTGTTCCACCTTCATAAGCGACAGAAGATGGCGTTAACAGCGCATTTAATGCCTGCATGCTATCGTTATAACTGAAGCTATCACGCAACCCCTGATTTAGAAATGTCTTAATCTCTGGCATTTTCGCTATAGCCAAATCAATCATCTTATCTGAACCCGAGCGATAGGCACCCACGCTGATAAGGTCTCGGTTCTGCTGATAAACAGAGTAGATCTGTTTCAGCAGTTTCGCCTTCTCTAAAGCCTCCTCACTCACCACTTGCGGCATAACCCGGCTGACACTGGCCTCAATATCAATCGCCGGATAGTGCCCCTCTTCAGCCAAGCGGCGCGAGAGTACGATATGGCCATCTAAGATGGCACGGGCGGAGTCCGCTATTGGATCCTGAACATCATCCCCTTCCGTCAGAACCGTATAGAGCCCGGTGATCGACCCCCCCCCTTCAACACCATTGCCTGCACGCTCAACCAGTTGCGGTAATTTCGCAAACACCGAAGGCGGATACCCTTTTGTGGCCGGGGGCTCCCCAATCGCCAACGATATCTCTCGCTGCGCCTGTGCAAACCGCGTCAATGAGTCCATCAACAGCAGAACACTCTTACCTTGATCTCGAAAATATTCAGCGATCGCACAGGCTAACATTGATCCATGAATACGCAACAACGGAGGATCATCCGCCGGTGAAGCGACAACAACCGATTGACGCTTACCCTCTTCACCCAAAATATTTTCAATAAACTCTTTTACCTCACGCCCCCGTTCACCGATTAATACAACAACCGTTACATCCGCATTGGTATATTTTGCCATCATACCCAGCAAGACACTTTTTCCTACACCACTTCCGGCAAACAGCCCCATGCGCTGTCCTCGCCCAACCGTCATCAATGCATTAATCGATTTAATGCCGACATCCAACGGCTCGCGAATGGGTGCCCTCGCCAACGGATTGATCGGCTCTGGAGCCAGTCGACTGTACTCTTTTACATCCAACGCCCCTAAATCATCAAGTGGCTCCCCATGCCCATTCAAGACACGCCCAAGCAGAGCATCACCAGCCGGTGCACGCAATATCCCCGGTACCGGTTGAATACGCGCACCCGGCTTAACCCCCTCTATCGAACCAATAGGCATCAGATAGGTTTTATCACCATTGAACCCCACCACTTCAGCAACGATTTTATTGGTAGGGTCGTTTATAATTTCACAGCGACCGCCAATCGGTACATGACAGCCAATCGCTTCCAACGTCAGGCCAATCATACGTACCAGTCGCCCCTCCATGATATAACTGGGGTTTTCACTGCAATAGGGAAGATATTTTGATAACCTATCCGCTAAGGGTTGACGCTCTGCCAGAGGATCATGGCTCATCCGCCTGCCCCCCCTTCTGCTCTGGGTTGTTCAACGCCTCTGGCGACACCACTGACGGCGCCTCTTGATCCAGTGCCAAGATGGGGTCCTGGCTCTCAGGTAGCATCCGCCCCTCATCAGCAATCTCATCGGCAATTTCTGAAAATGAATCTGATATAAAACGCTCCTCTTTTATTAAAATTTCATCGGCATGTCCAGGCAGATGCAGTACCTCCTGGTCATAGATCTGTTGCACCACCTGCTTCACCCTCTGGTCCACTGTTGCATTCAACAAAGAGGTCTCGGTCTCGACAATACAGCCTCCTGGTGATAAGGTAGCATGCTCAATGATGCGCCAGGCTTCATTGTAGTCTGAAAACGTTTTCAGCTTCTCCTCAATTAACTGAGCGTCACGGGGATGGAGATGGATCTTAAGATTTTTATAACCTACTCCTAACGTATCGATTGCAGATTTTAAAATCGTCATAATTTGACTGGAATCGATCTTCAATTCGCGCTTTAAAATTAACCGACATATAGCGATGACACTGTCAAGAAGAATACTCTCCAGCGCTTCATCTTGCTGATGAATCGGCTCATACAGTGCTTGCATAACCTGCTTAAGGCGTGCCATGGTTGCATCCATCTCTTGCTGCCCATCTTTGATGCCTTTATCATAACCTGCCTTATGCCCCTGCTTCTTACCAACATTGAAACCCTCACTGTACGCGGCCTTTCGAATCGTTTCCAACTCTTCAGCAGTAGGCAATATTATCTTCTCTGCCTCAACATCACTCTCCGGTACTCTCCATGACCGGTTTTTGAGTACACCCCCCCCTCCTGGAGCACTGGATTTACCTTCACTTTTCTCTTCACAACGCTCATGCGACGAGGCCGATGAAGGCCGACGAAACGATGTCGAGGTTTCCTCTGTACCCTTGGTTCTGCTCACCGTACGTTTATTACTGACAGCCTTTTTCTTTTTTACCGCGTTATCGACATTCACACCGTTATCGACATTCACCGCGCTATCAACGGTTTTATTAACCGGCTTTTTAAAGCCCGCACACAACCCTATAGAGGCCTCTGGACGCTCTTCTGACTTACTCACTGATCTACAGACCCTTTACCTTTATGACATTTTTATGCTTACTGAATTCATTAGATCATCTCTTCCCCACCTTTACCGCCTAAGACAATCTCACCGGCTTCTGCCATTCGTCGTGCAATGGTTAAAATCTCTTTCTGTGCAGACTCCACTTCACTCACTTTAACAGGACCTTTCGCCTCTAAGTCATCTTGCAGTAGCTCAGCCGCACGCTTCGACATGTTACCAAATATCTTATTTTTGATGCCCTCATCCGAACCTTTAAGTGCCAATATAAGCACTTCACTGGAGACCTCGCGCAGCAGCGCTTGGATACCTCGGTCATCCACTTCAGCAAGGTTATCAAAGACAAACATCAGATCTTGAATCTCTTGAGCAAGGTCTTCATCCATCTCTTTTATTGACTCAATAAGTTGTGATTCTGAGGCTGTATCCAAAAAGTTCATGATATCCGCAGTACACTTCACACCACCCAAGTTGGCTTTAACATTGGTGCTGCTTGAAGAGAACTGTTTCTCCAATATATCATTGAGCTCCTGCAGCGCCTGTGGCTGTACTGAATTAATGGATGCAATACGCATCATCACATCCAACCGAACGCGCTCATCAAGAAAGGTCAACACCTCTGCAGCCTGGTCAGGATCGAGGTAGGCTATTACGATCGCTTGGATTTGCGGGTGCTCAAACTTAATCAGTTCAGCCACACCCCGTGCATCCATCCATTTTAGTGTATCCAACCCAGAGGTGTTGCCCCCCATTAAGATACGATCGACCAACGAATTGGCTTTATCCTCACCCAAGGCTGCCACCAACATATTTCTGATATAACTATCTGTACCCACACCCAAATTGGTCTGATCACCCACCTGATCGATAAATTTTGCCAATACCGACTCAACTTGATCACGGGTTACGTTATGCAGCTTGGCCATCTCCAGCCCCAATCGCTGCACCTCTTTCGGCCCCATATGTTTTAGGATCTCAGCCGCATCATCCTCCCCTAACGACATGAGCAGAATCGATGCATCAATGACATCGGCCGAGCCCCCTTTTCCTGCGTCTGCCTCACCTGCCATTATTCGTTAGCCACCCACTGTTTCACCACTTGCGCAACTAAGCGTGGATCGCTCGCGACCATATTTTTTATCGCGGTTAGCTGCGCTTCATAACTCTGTTCAGGCCCTGGCAACAGCGACTCAGGTCCCCCCTCAATAGCCAACTCCTCATCGGCGGTCTCTTCCTCATCACCGAGTAGATTTAAGTCCATCTGCATGGCTGCATCCGCCACCTCGCCAGAATCACCTGATTCGGCCAAACTTTTTAATACGGGTCGTAAAACGCCCAGCATCAACACCATACCCAACAAGATAACAAAAGCCTGCTTTGTGATCTCTCTAAACCATATCTCCTCCCACCAAGGCGGCTCAGGTATCAGCGATGCCTCGTTATCGAGCCGTGAAAGAAAAGGTTGATTGATCACGTTCACACTGTCTCCACGCTGCATATCATAACCAATCGCATCTTTAACCAGTGCCGTTATACGCGCCAAAACCTCTTCTGACATGGGTTCACTGGCTAAGACGCCTTCAGCCCCTGCATTGTCACCGGCGCCCTCTGCAGCATCACCCTCAGCCCCTGCGCCTTGAACCTGGGTAGGCAGATTGTCAACAACCACAGCCACCGAGAGCCGGCGTACACGCCCCATCTGATGCTGCGTATGACTGATCGTACGATCCAACTCATAGTTGCGCGCGGCCTGTGTACGCACATTACTTGTGGCGTGTGGAGCAACCCCCTCACCCCCATTTTCAGCCACCTGTTCAGGCACCGCCACATTTCCAGGGGGCTGGTTGCTGAGCGCACCGGGTATTCCCCCTGCGCCAGCCCCCTGCCCCATCTGTTCATCCAGCACCTGCTCGCTGCGCAACGCCGGCAGGTCAGGATTAAATACTTCAGATGTCTGCTCTATCTTTGTAAAATCAATATCCGCTGTCACTTCAACTTTAAAACGGTCCATACCCAATATGGGTTCAAGAATGTTATGAATTCTCTTCAGATAGATATTCTCCATTTTACGAGTAAATTCTAAATTCCGAGCCGCCAGTTTTATATCCTCATCGGCATCATTATCTGATAGCAGTGTCCCTTTTTGATCCACAACGGTGACATCTTTAGCGCTCATTTGTGGAATACTGGAGGCCACGAGATGGACAATCGACGCAACTTGCCCCTTCTCTAACGAACGCCCAGGGAACAGATCAACCAAAACGGAAGCGGTCGGCTTACGCCGATCGCCCACAAAAACACTCTTCTTGGGTATGGCCAAATGGACTCGGGCCGCCCGTACAGTGCTGATACTGGCGATGGTTTTCGATAACTCACCTTCTAAGCTACGGTGGTACCGTGCTTTTTCTAAAAATTGACTGGTTCCAAACCCCTGTTTTTTATCCAGCAGCTCATAACCAATGCCATTTCCTGAGGGGTAACCGGCTGCAGCCAGCTTCAATCGAGCTTGGTGTATTTTATCCGTCTCAACCATCAACATGCCTGAATGGGTATCGATATCAAACGCGATCCCTTCCGTCTGCAGAATATCCGCCACCTGATTGGCCTCTACATTGGATATATCGGTATAGAGAGGCCGATAGCTTGGCTCTCTAGACCATATCGCCATCCATACACCCAGGGCCACGCAGGCGGTGAGACCAATCATCATTCCAACTTGGCGAATGATCGTCAGGCCACCAAAGCCTTCCATGACGGCATTGGTTTTTGCCACTTTGGCCTCTGCTTCAGACATCGACTTTCATCCCTCTTATCACGTCACACACTCGATCATATTCAGTCCTATTATCTATTCATCCTTCTAACCTATTCACCCCTCTACCACCATTCATCTCTCTACCATCACACCTCTTACCGCTTTTTACAGCTTGTTTTTTTGAACGATCCAAATAACCCTGGGAATGGGTACGAAATACCGTGGACATTTGAAGCGGATGCCTGTCTGAGCAACGCGAGTTCAGGAGCGGCAAATGTCCACGGTATTTCGTACCCATTCCCTGACAGTGCTAAATAGGCATATTCATGACATCTTTGTACGCTTCAAGCAACTTATTGCGCACCTGTTTCATGGCCTCAAAAGCGACCGACGCTTTTTGTGAGGCAACCATCACCTGCGTGATATCCACTTGAGGATCACCCAGCTCATACGCCTTTTTTAGGCTGCCCGACTGCTGCTGAACATCGTTTACTTTATTGATAGCCTGCTCCAACATTTTAGAAAAATCGGGCACAGCCGAGCCTTCGCCTTTGATCTGCATCAACGAGCCCTGAGTTGAGACATCATCAGCAGCACCGCTTGGGATCACGTTATCTTGCATGGCTTTGGAACGGATCGCACGCATATCGGACAGCAGTCGCGCCATGTCAGCAGATGGACTTTCAATGCCCATAGTTCTCTACCCCTCTTTACCCTAGTGGTTTATTTTTCAAAGAAGAAACACAAGCACCTCTAAACCGACTCAAGATTAATACCGGATTCGCGCATGCGAGCCAACTTATAACGTAATGTTCGCGGACTGATGCCCAATTTTTCTGCCGCTGTCTTTCTTCGTCCTTTTACTTCCCGCAACACATTCAATATCACCTGAAATTCACGATTTTGCAGATCCTCTCCCAGCGAGACCTCTCTGTGTGTATCGGTTCTCTGTGTATGGGTTTGATTAGGATCATTGGGCGTTGCCGTCGTCTCTTCATACAAAGCCTCCCTCTCTGAAAACCGATCTGATACCTGAAAGGCATGCGTCGCCTCTTGGCCTTTATCCTCTTCCCGATCCTTCTGCTCACGTTGCCCTACCGCATCATCAGAAAGCGCACGCCACTCAGGGTCTTCAAAAAATATTTCGCCCTCAGTAATGACCGGCCCATGGCTTAACACCAATGATCGCTGCACAACATTCTCCAATTCACGGACATTTCCAGGCCAGTGATGCGCCCGCAATTTAACCAATGCGCTCTCATCAAAATAGCGCTCACCACACTGTTGCGCTTCAGAATGCTTTCGTAACAAGTGATTGGCCAAAGGTATAATATCTTCAATACGGTGGCGCAGCGGTGACCATTTAAGTGGAAATACATTCAAACGATAGTAGAGATCTTCACGAAATTTTCCTGCACGAACATAGTCAAGAAGATTGCGGTTGGTTGTTGCCAACACCCTCACATCCAGTTTAATGGTTTTCTTTCCGCCAAGTCGCTCGACCTCTCTCTCCTGAAGCACACGCAGCAGTTTTGCTTGAAGCGAAAGATCCATTTCAGATATCTCATCAAGCAGAATCGTCCCGCCATTGGCCTGTTCAAACTTACCGGGCGTCCTTTGGTGCGCACCTGTAAATGCACCTTTTTCATGCCCAAAAAGTATGGCTTCTAACATGTTATCGGGAATGGCCGCACAGTTAATCGCAATAAACTTATCCTTATCCCGCTCTGATTCATTATGAATGTATCGCGCCAGCACCTCTTTACCGGTTCCCGATTCACCGGTAATGAGCACTGAAGAGTTTGATTGAGCAACACGCCGAGCCAATGTAAGCAACTGCATGCTGACTTGATCTTGAACCACAGGTCGCTCTATGGCTTCGCCATCACTGCATCCAGTTTTATCAAGATAGTGCTCGATTTTTTTTATCAATTCGACACACTCGAATGGTTTAGCAATATAATCCAACGCACCTCGCTTAATCGCCATCACCGCCTTCTGCACTGTGCCGAAGGCTGTCATCATCAATACTGGCAGCATGGGGTTATACTCTTTTATTTTTCTGAGCAGTGTCAAACCGTCCATTTCAGGCATATTCACATCCGTCAGCACCAGATCAACACGTTGGTCACGAAGCAGGTTGAGCGCCTCCACACCATTGCTTGCCAGCACATACGGATACCCCTCTAAATTTAATGTCTCTGCTATGGCGGATTGTAGCGCCGAATCATCTTCTACGATCAATATTTTTGATTTTATTGCTGCGCTTAACATAATATTTTACCCCTTTCTATAATTCAAAAAACCAACAAAACACTCAAACCAACACTCAAACCAACACTCAAAACAGCAGTGTAAATTCAGTACCCCTCCCTTTTTTACTCTCTATTTCAATATCAACACCATGCGCGTCCATCACCTCTTTAACAACCGCCAAGCCTAAACCCGTCCCATTTTGCTTCGTCGAAAAAAATGGATCAAAAATCTTTTTCTGGGCCTGCTTGGCGATACCGGGCCCATTATCACTGATTGAGATCACTGTCGATCCATTCACTTTTTTACATAAGACCGTTACATGAGCGATGACACGCTTCGCTTGATCAGAAACACCATCAACATCAGTAATGCTCTCTACCGATTCGATACCATTTTGAATTAAATTCACAAGAGCCCCTTGCAGCACATCTCGGTGACAGTGGATAGCATCCAGATCCTCTTCAACTTCAATATTCAGTGTCGCTTTTTTTGTTAACAGCAGCGATGAGAGCGAGAGCTCTACACCTTTCATAAGCGATCCAACAGAGACCGATGACCAACTGTCCGTTTGTGGGCGCACAAAGCTGAGCACATCTTTAATTTGTGACTCTAAATGTTGAAGGCTCTGCAATATTCGATCACACATGGCGTCACGCTGACCTTCATCCAGCGCATAGTTTTTCATTTGTGATGCATAGAGCATAGCGCTTGATAGCGGTGTACGTATCTGATGCGCCAACGCAGCCGACATCTTACCCAACTCCCAAACGCGCCTATTTTTTTCAATCCGCGACTGTAAACGACGGGTCTGTGTTAAGTCGGTCAACACAATCATCTGACCGTCACCATGATCCAACGAACAGGTCGACACACCCACCATACGGCCATCTTTTAATGAAACCTCATGCCCATCATCGGCCTTTGGTGAAAACGAACGTTTAATAACATCCACCCACTTCTCACCTTCAAGCGGTTCTCCTAGCAGTTCAACAGCAGAGCGATTACACTGGCGCACTTTCCCTGTTCTACCTAAAACAACAACCCCCACAGGCAGCACCTGCAACAAGTTATTAAACTGATTTTCCAATTCAGACTTATCCGCCTGCTCACGGCGACTCTTCTCTTCGATCTCCGCATACTGATCCTGCAACAGTTCTAAACGATTCTTTATCGTCTGATGCGAATGTGACAACTGCTTACTGGCCAAATTAAATAACTCAAATGCTTGCCGTAATTGAGCGTGATGCACATCACCACTGAGCGAGGAAGGCTGAACCTCGTTTAATAGCTTCATAGCATTATTCATATCATCCCCAATAAGCCATCTGTTTTTTTCTGTTGCAGGGCCGAACATAATAAACATTCATCGAAAAACATTCATCGACATTTTTGCAGCGCCCTCTTTTTCATGACTGCCTTATAGGTTTTGCAAAGGGCGTGCCCGTCATAAAATTTATCTTAATATTTTTTTAAAGCGGTTGATTTGTTAAAAGAAATCTCTAAGAATCGAACACACAGAGACCACTAGGATATAAAAACCAAAAGAAGATAGGTCAGAAAATTGACCTGTCACCAATACCAGCAAACACCAGCAAACACTAGCAAACACTAGCAAACGGAAGCGAGAGAAAAACGATAAGAACTATAAGACAAGACAAGACAAAGCTTTACGCAGGGCTGGGCCAAAAGGTGTGATCT
>JAYPBG010000039.1:0-3450 GCA_038124075.1 Gammaproteobacteria bacterium | reverse complement strand
AGACAAGACAAAGGGGCAAGCACGAAATCACTTTAATAAATAAGTTTAATAAACCATTTTAATATTTAAAACGAACGAACGAATACATTCATGCATGTTTGTGCATGTTTGAGCTAAGCAAGTTCAAGGCCCGACAGAGGGCCCTTTTACCCACTGTTTACGGCCGCCTCACCTGATTTCACCGTATTCACGGCCTCAGAAACCGAAGACCCTCCTGTCGATTTCTGCTTCATCATGTCATATTTTCGCATCTTTTCGACCAGCGTCGTTCTGCGAATTTTTAATTTCTCGGCAGCGCGGGCCACAACACCGTTGCAATCATCCAGTGCTTGCTGAATGAGCGAGCTCTCCAAGTTCCCCAGATACTCTTTTAAGTCAATGCCGTTCACCGGTAAAAGCGCCATCTGATCCAAACTGATAATGGTCGGTACTGCGCCATTTACGCCGCCCTCTTCAAACTCACCCTCATCTGACAATCTAAAACGACTGGGTAGATCACTCATTCCGATCACATCATAAGGGTGGGTTATCGCTAAACGCTCCACTAAGTTGGCAAGCTCACGCACATTCCCAGGCCAATTATAACGACAGAGCGCCATAATCGCCGCCGAGTTAAAGCGCAATGAACCCCGCTTTTCGGTCTCAAGGCGAGTAATTAACTCATTGAGCAGAAGCGGAATATCTTCTGTTCGCTCACGCAGTGCAGGCATCTCAATAGGGAAGACATTGAGCCGATAATAGAGATCCTCTCGGAAAATATTCTCTTTGATCGCCTCTTCGAGATTTCGGTGTGTTGCAGCGATCACACGCACATCAACCGCAATGGTTTTGGTACTGCCAACGCGCTCAAATGTACGCTCTTGCAGGACACGTAACAACTTTACCTGCATCTGCAACGGCATATCACCAATTTCATCCAGAAAGAGCGTACCACCTTGCGCCAACTCAAAACGTCCAGGCTTACTGCTGATGGCACCTGTAAAGGCACCCTTTTCATGCCCAAACAGCTCACTCTCAAGAAGCTCACTCGGTATAGCACCGCAATTAACCGGCACAAAAGGCTTATGGCGCCGATGGGAGTTGTAGTGTAAATTTCGTGCCACCACCTCTTTACCCGTACCTGACTCCCCCGTAATCAGGACATTAACATCCTTGTCAGCCACCTGGCTCATCAGTTCGCGTACATCCATCACTTTTCGACTGGTGCCCACCAAACTGCGGAAGAGCTGTACTTCGCGACGATGACGCTGCTGCGCTTGTTTATTATGCTGGTCACGATAGGTCTGAGCACGATGCAGCGTATCCAGCAACTGGTTATAACTGGGTGGGTACCCAACCGCATCGATCACCTGAGCCGGTAAACCCACTCCCACTTCTGATTCACCTAAAATCAAAACCGGAAGCCCCTTCTCCCAGGCAATCACCTCTTTAATCAGCGCATTGCGCTCCTTGGCTTGCCCTACCAACGCACAGACAATCTCATCCCGATTGCCCACACTGGCCTCAGCAATCTCTTGCCAATCATCGCTTGAGCATCGAATGGTCTCTTCGCCGATAAAGTCGAGTATGACCTTTAAATTATGACAGCGCTGCTCATCATCATCTATCAATAAAACTTTTATGGCATGCCACATGGCAACTCCCAAACATCGATCCATCTTCTGTTTTATTATGACCCTTCGATCATATCGCTCTATTTCAGTAAAGGCTATAAATCGGCATTAGGTCAAATAACTGGCGAAAATTAGCGCCCCTTCAATCCAGTTAATCTATTTGGCACATTATCGTCGGCTATTTGACCGAAATCTTGTAACCATTAATAACCATTAATCGCCCATGACTTATTGCCGAAAGTACAAAAAGTATAAGCACCCTGGTATAATGGCGTCTTCATGTAGACTGATACACAGAGCGTATACCTTTATAAGCCCTATGACATAAACATGAGAACCGCTAAGGCGCTAACGAGAGAAGGCGCCAAGAGAGCGCCACCCACAGTAAAAACCAATTGAGGAGCACCCCCGCATGAGTTTTGATGATGTGCCTGCCGGCAAAAATGCACCAGACGATATCTATGTAGTAATTGAAATTCCAGCCAACAGCTCGCCAATCAAGTATGAGATCGACAAAGAGAGTGACACGCTGTTTGTTGACCGGTTTATGGCCACACCTATGTTCTACCCAGCAAACTACGGCTATATTCCCAACACCCTCTCTGAAGATGGTGACCCTCTAGACGTTCTTGTTGTCACCCCTTACCCCGTCGCACCCGGCTCTGTCATCCGTGCACGCCCTGTTGGCATCCTGAACATGTCTGACGAAGCAGGCCAAGACAGCAAACTGCTCGCCGTACCTCATGATAAATTAACAACACTTTACAAAGATATTCAAGAAGCTACCGATCTTCCAGAACTTCTGATCAAGCAAATTGAGCACTTCTTTGAGAATTACAAAGATCTTGAAGCAGGCAAGTGGGTAAAAGTTGATAACTGGGAAGGCAGTGAAGCGGCTAAAGCAGCCGTTGTCCGCTCCATCGAAGCGGTTAAAAAGTAAGATCGAGCCCATCAAGCGAGACAAAAAAAGCGAGTGGGCACCCCGCTCGCTTTTTCTTCGTCCCTATCCTTGCTCCTTGTTATCCTTGCGACAGCAACTCCCTCAAGTCAATGATTGCAGCGTTCGCTCGAGAGATATAGTTTGCCATAACCAGTGAGTGATTCGCTAAAGCACCAAACCCACTGCCATTCAAAATCATCGGGCTCCAAACCGTCTCCTGCGTCGCCTCCAGTTCACGAATGATCTGTCGTACGCTGACAAGCGCATTCTTCTTCTCGAGAACATCTTTAAAATCAATCTCAATCGCCTTCAAAAAGTGCAGCAATGCCCAGCTGGTACCTCGCGCCTCATAAAAGACATTATCAATCTCAATCCAGGGTGTGCGCACATCCAGCTCCTCAGCGGTAAAAGTAGACTGAGTGGCCGCACTGTCACCTGCCAAGTCGGTATTCACAACGCGTCGACCGACACTGGCGCTTAAACGCTGCGACAAGCTGCCCAGGCGTGTCTCTACATCAGCCAACCAGTTGCGCAAATTATCCGCTCTTGCATAAAATTGCGCCTGTTGGGCCTCTCTGCTCGCAAGCTGGCTCATATAGCGCTTAAGGTCATCCTGACCCCGCTTATACTCTTGTTCGGTGGTCGGTAACCACCAGCTGTTATTATCAAAGTTAAACCTAGGCTCAGCCAGTGCCAAATTAGCATCCTCAGCCGACTGTGATTGAGAACGACTCATATCTTTGCGCAGAGCACGGGCTAAATCACGGACCTGAACAAGCACACCGAACTCCCATGAGGGCATGTTATCCAGAAAGACGCCCGGAGGCATAATATCATTCGTTAAATACCCCCCTCCCAAAACATAGTTTCTCTGCTTCTTCCAGAGGGTTCGCACCA
>JAYPBG010000038.1:11694-16971 GCA_038124075.1 Gammaproteobacteria bacterium | reverse complement strand
TTATCATACAGCGCAAGCAGCGGTTACACAGGCATGCTCGCAGAGGGGCCTTTCACGATTCGGCTGCAGACAAAAAATGAGAGCGCTAAAGAGGCACTTGATGTTGTTCACAGCGAGCTTAAAAAATTCCTTGAGCATGGACCGACGGCCGAACAGGTGGCAACGGCAAAAAATAATATCCTCGCCAGTTTTCCACTTCAACTCGCCAACAATGGGCGCATTGTTGGACATTTGGGCGCCATCGGCTTTTATGATCTCCCGCTGAACCACCTAGATCGCTTTTATGAGAAGATTGCCAGCGCCACCGTCGAGGAGGTTCACCAAGCATTCAACAGCGTCGTCAAACCTGACTCGCTGCTGACGATCACGCTAGGCCCCACGGATCCAAACCTAGAAGCTACATCAGAGTCAACATCAGAATCAACATCAACACCAGAACCCAGCACACAACCGGCACCCTAAATTGAAAAAACAACAACTTCGTATTATTGGTGGGCATTGGCGCAGCAGACGCATCCATTTTCTGGATGGTCCAGGGCTACGCCCTACCGGCGATCGCAATCGAGAGACACTGTTTAACTGGCTCTCACCCTATCTACACCAGGCCCACTGCCTCGACCTGTTTGGCGGCAGCGGTATTCTCAGTTTCGAGGCACTCTCTCGCGGCGCAGCATCATCACTGATCTTTGAAAAGTCAAAGCGCGTCGCTCAGCAGATCAAGGAGAGCGCCACCCAGCTCAACACGAAGAGTATTCAGGTTCGTAATCAAGACGCCCTGCTTTGGCTCAAAAAGATCGGGCAAACCCTGCCGCGTTCAGAAGCGGAACCACCGCGGTACGACATATGCTTCATCGACCCCCCCTTCAATAAGGGTTTAGTGACAACCGTCATTGAATCCATCCAACAGGCCGGTGTACTTGCCGATGACGCGCTCATCTATCTTGAGCATGAACAAGCATTAACAACGCAAATCCCACCCCATTGGGAACTTTATAAAGAGAAACACGCGGGCCAGGTCGTCTATAAACTGTTCCATACAACAGCCGACCTTCAGCAACATCATTAAATGAGGATTTAAGTAACGTGAAATGGCTACGGTCTAATCTTTTTATCTATATTTTAGCCCCTTCAACAATCAGCCTGCTTCTAATGGCTATGTTTTTTTCTGGCAACGATACACTGCAAAGCATCATCGTCCCAACCATGCCTGAGTTGGACAGCAACTCTTGGCGAGAATTTGGGCTTTTAGAGAACATTCAACATCTCTACATTGTGCTTATTTTCATCTTCTGCCTTCATGCCATAAAATTAAAAGCGAGGCGCATTGAAAAAACCGCTGCTGCTTTTATGGCTATATTTGCCCTCTTTATTCTACTGGAAGAGATCGACTATGGGTTACACTATTATGAGTGGGCCTATGGCATTCCATCCGAAGAGCGCATCGAAACGCGTAACCTTCACAACAGCAGCAAAGAGGTCCTACAAAACATTCGCCGAACCGTTGACATCGGTATGGCCCTCTTCTTTTTAGTCCTTCCGCTGATTGCCGATCGTATCCACTCACCCATGGTGCGCTATTTAGCACCAAACCGTTGGCTGTTAGGCACTGCGCTGTGCATCATCGCTCTGTCCGAAGTCTCTCACAGCTGGGATGATTACTTTTTAGCACTGCATGACGGCGCACAGCATAAACTTCATAAAAACATATCAGAATTTCGTGAGGTGAGCGTATACTATATTTTTCTACTCTATTTTTGGGAACTGGTCTATCGCAAAAAGTGGTCAACCACACAAACACCTTTACCGAGCAGAGCCAAGGAGCCGATCTCTTGAGCCCCCACGTCGACATGCCCTCTACTGTAAAAGCGATAGCGCGCCAGCTCGATCATACTGATATCGGCACACCGCTGCCACCTTTAGGGTATCAACACTCTGCTGTGTTAGCCCTCCTAATCAATACCGAAGACACGCCTCAACCTGACCTGCATCAACTGAAATTACTGTTCACACAGAGGCCCAAAACACTGCGAAAACACCCCAATCAGATCTGCTTACCTGGGGGCAAGCTCGAGCCAACCGACGCCTCACTTATGGAGGCTGCGCTACGCGAAGCAAGCGAGGAAGTTGGGCTTGAGCGCCACCAAGCCAACATACTCGGACGGCTAACCTCTCAATATACACCGACGCAATACATCATCACCCCTTATGTTGCTTACATCGATACCCCTTGGTCGCCCACCCTATTGGATACAGATGAGGTAAGCCAGATTATTATGCCGACACTGGCCACACTGATGGACCCAAAGATACACTCCATATCGAACGAGATGGAATTTCACCAGATTCGGTATCAAAATCGTCAGTTTGATCTATCCGAATCCGACACACCTCTTTGGGGCGCCACCGCCAGAATCATCTGGGACCTCCTCGAGCGCTGCAAAAAAGACCAAGACATCAGCCCCATCCTCACCTAAACTTTTGCAACACCACTCACTCAAACGCAAGACAGTGAAGCAAGCCTCTATGAAACGGATTTTCACACTACTGACCCTACTGCTCTACTCGTTTCGTTCTCTTCTCTTTAGCGGCCCCCCGGGCATTCGTATTCTTATGTTCCACAAGGTCGGCCCCAAAGACCCAAAAATAGGCTATGAGCCGACCAATATACCACCCGAGCGCTTCGAAGAGCAGATCGCGCTACTCTCAAAAGCGTACAATGTAATATCGCTGCATGATGCAATCGCCTTATTAAAAAGCGGCATTGACGTTACCCTCAAAAGACCAAACGTGGTCATTACATTCAACGACGGCTTCCTAGATAATCTCACTCACGCACTGCCTATTTTAGAAAAGTACAACCTACCCGCGACCCTTTTCATCACCACACAATGTTGCGATCAGAGCATAACGCATCCACGCTACAACAACCATGATCAAGCACAACACCTGACCTGGGATCAAGTGCGAGAACTGAGTCAACACCCCCTCATCACCCTTGGCAGCCACACCCTCACACACCCTTTTTTATCCCAAACAGATCAAGAGCAATCTTACGAAGAGATCATTCACAGCAAAGCAATCATTGAAGAGGCCATCGGCAGAAAAATTGACTTCTTCTGTTACCCTTCTGGAAACTACTCGGAGCGAGAATTAACAACCCTCAGCGGCTCAAACTACATCGGCGCCGTAACCGTCAAGCCGGGCAGTAACAGCATTGCAACCCCAAGACTGGAGCTGCGCCGAACAGAAGTGACAGAAAAAGACACGCCGCTCGAACTGAAAAAAAAATTGACCGGCTGCTATGATTGGCTTTATAAAATCCTAGACATTAAGCGCGAAAACGGTTTTAAAAAAGCACGTAAGCAACACGCCAAAAAAGAAAAAGCAGCTTCCAAGCAGGCAGAAAAAATGGCTAAAGAGGAGGCAAAAATGGCACGAAGCGCCTAAAGAGTTTTCAACTTATTACCATCATACGTGGTCAGCTTACACAGCTTATCCATTATTATCCTTTAATACCCATTATTGTTAAACATCCGTCTCATCAAGCCGTTGATACACTTCATGGACAGTCGTGCACGCACTTAAGAGCTGGACAATTTCCGTTCTAGGCTCAACATACAAGCCATCAATATCTTTTTCTCCTCGGTGCAATAGCTTAAATGCAAGCTGTTCGTAAGGTGGGCAAAACTGCGCATTCACACTTGCATTGTTTCCTCTGGGATCAACTCTATACCAGCCATAACCATCAAGAAAAATAGCGTTGAGCCCATGCAAACAATAAGGCGGCTTATCCGTAATCGTTAGACGCTGATAGCATAGAGCAGCCGGTATTTTATTGGCTCGCAGCAGAGCAGCCAACAGGTGACTTTTGGCATAACAGTAGCCCGTCTTATGTTTTAAGACATCAGACGCCTTGAGCGTAACGGGGTTTTGCTTATAGTCCCAGCTGTGACGAATGTGATCCCTTACATACTCAAAACACTGCTTTGCAATCTCTGGACGAGACTTCAGGCCCTGAGCAAGACGGTTTGCCAACGCATGCACCTCACAATCCCCAAAGTCTATATATTCACTCTGATTTAAATACTCATTTAAAAAATCAACCATTCAATCCCTCTTAAAATGCCTCTTAAAAAGATCTATAGCCTAACTCGCAAGTCAAATCAATACGAAGCGCTGATCTCTACCGACTGTACACAGCCCGCTTTATCTTTTCCACAAACTCGATTATGATCCGAGCCTCACACAACAATCACTCCACCGCACTGAGCAATCAGTGGATCACTATCACTAAGAACAGCTACATGACAGATATTATTTTAACGACGAGAAGTATATCACCCTCAGCCGCTTTACAAGCATTAGGTGAAAACAACGATGTAATTGTACGCGATACCCAATGTTCGCAACCCAGTCACCTACACCCTTATACGCCATACAGCATGTCACCCGCGAACGGCCTCATTGATCCAAATGATCAACGCCTTCGCCCACAACTCATGACCACGCTATCAAGTAAAGGGCTGGCAAATGCCATTGCCGGGCCGTTAATGACGTTTGGATCTGAAGATTTAGTCGCACTGGCTGAAATGATGGAAGGACTAGAAGCAGCCACCGTTAATGGTACCGGCGCCGTTGTTTCAATGACCGCCAACCGCACCAGCTCTTTTGTCGCCGCGGTCTCTCGTTACCAGCAGGCACTGCTGCATTATCGTAAACTTGCGCGATCGAGAAGCACAGCACCCGGGACAGTAGCGCATGCTCGCATTGAAGTGACCCGCCATTTTCACGATTTGCAGTCTAAATTTCATCCCGAAATACAAACAATCAAACGCAGGAAAATGCTGAGTAGACGCTCCCCTCTTACCAATATGAATCACGCACTGGGCGTTGCAAAAAACAACCGTACAAAGAGAGCGGTTGCCAAGCTGAGTGTTGCAAACCATGTGGAAGGCACCCAGATTGCAAGACTGGGTCAGCATGCTAATGTGTTGGGTACAGGGTTGGTCGTAATTGATTTTGGGTCTCGGATAGGTCATGTGCATACTTAATATTTAAGCGGCGGCGATTGGAGCCGGGAGTTATTCCGAGAGTCTTTGAGTTTTACCGGATCAACTGCACTCGCGTATTATGGATCACTGGGCGCTGCATACGTTTTTCTTCCCGTGCTTGCATCATTTGGTTGGGTATTTCTAATTATAGGGGGCTTGCTTTTAGCTGGAGGATTAGCATCAAGCTCAATGGCACTTGATCAGTACCTCAAAACCCATTCTGACA
>JAYPBG010000038.1:623-11684 GCA_038124075.1 Gammaproteobacteria bacterium | reverse complement strand
TCTTACCAGAGGTCACCTTTAGTGGATGAAATATTACGACAAATTGAACATGTTCTTTTAGGGACCGGCGTCTTTGCTCTAGTGCCAGGTATGCTACTGACCTCACTGTTCAGCTTAACCGTATATCGAAAATTTAGAAAAAAAAGTGAGCTAGCCCCCTTTATGGGTGAGACTGGGATCGGCTTTACAGATGTATTAGCCTTTACGGGTATCTTCGGTTTGCCGCTTAAAATATCACGATGGCTCTATGGGGTGCATGAACGACGAGTACACCAACGTTTTTCCATCCGAGTCGTTTCCAACCCAGACGCCATACTGCCTCATGCGACACGATACGATAGAGTGGTTGGCTTTCTTGCATACTGGTTATTTCGCATATCCATGAACTCTTTGATTGTTGCTATGATTTGTGATGCACTTCAGTAATATATTTGACCGGGAAATTCACCATCACTCTCGATATACGAGTGTCGCTTGCCTATAATCATCATGTAGCATACATCGTGGCATGGATTGACATAATTTGGATTCATCATGGACGCATATTCTCAACTCAAGATTCACCGTTTTAATTCCCGAGATCAGCTCTATTCAACACTCTCTTTGTCAATGACTGATCAACTGAGATCAAATATCCAATCCAATGGACGAGCCTCTCTCGTACTCTCCGGCGGTTCCACACCCATTCCACTCTATCAACAGCTGGCAAAGGTCTCTCTGCCTTGGGCGTCGGTCTCAGTAACGCTATCGGATGAACGCTGGGTAGACTCTAACGATCGTGCCAGTAATCAAGCTATGGTGCGTGAGCACTTATTCACCGATGCTGCAAGCGAAGCCTCTTTTTTTCCTCTCACGCCCGACACCTGCCACTCCATGCCACCCAAAGCGCCCACACTGGATCACCCGCTGAAAGGTGGGCAAAGAAACGGGCAAAGTGACAGCCTTATAAAACCCTACACCTATACCTTACTGGGTATGGGCAACGACGGCCATACCGCATCGCTTTTTCCATGCGCTGAAGAGATCACGACCGGCTTAGAGACCACCACCCCCTTTCTTGTTGTCCACCCAAAAAAGGCACCGCATGCTCGTATTAGTATGAGTCTTAATGAGCTCTTAAACAGCCAAAAAATCGCTCTATTAATTACAGGCCAAGAGAAATGGGATACATTGCAACAAGCGCTCGCAGGTGATGAGAATAAAGAGATGCCTATTCGAGCGATATTGAGAAATAAAGAGAGCCCTATTGAGGTATTCTGGGGCCCCTAACGTTCAGGGTCGAGGCACATCCGCCAGCGGCCCTTTGGTATACCCGCAAACGTCCACCCAGCCAAAAATGGCCCTCATGGTCCGTTTTTGGCGCGCCATCGGGGTCGATAGAGGAAGGTCAGCGCAGAGAGTTGCATAAGGCCATGGCTTCGGTTAGGATAAAGGGCTAAAAGCGCCTCTATGCTTATAGTAACCGGTTAACCACGCAAAGGATTACAAATGCAAAAGATAAAAATTTCCACAAAAGATGACATCAAAACCCTTCAAACGATTGATTTCAATCAAGATAAAAACTGGAAAATCATTGTAGACAAAAAACTGGCTAGAGGATTAAAAGGGTTAGACGCCCAGCATACGCTGGACCCTAAAAAGCCAGCACTCTCACAAGAAGACTATCAGGTCAACTTTCAACTCAACGGCTTAGAGGTTGATGAATCTTTCCACCTCAACAGCTTCGATACTGACGGTACCCCAACATGCAACAGCAAGATCTCAGAAAACAGCCCATGCATGTACCGACAATCAGGTGCGCTTCACTTTGAGCTAAACCTCCTGCTTATGAAAGTAATAGATGCTGCCATAGATGAGACTGATCAACTTAATGACTACTGCGATATGGCAATCCCGCCAGACCCCAACAACAAAAAGCGTAAGCGTGAAGAGGATGACCAGGCCAACAGTAAAGGGCTCAAGGTTGACTTCAACCCCTATCATTCAGATCAAGCGCCTGCTGTCGTAAACGAACCGCCAGAGGGCCTCGCTGGTGAAGAAAGCGAAGATAGAAGCATAGAGGAATACCCAGACCAGCTGGACGCTTAAAAAAGCGCTACTAAAACGACAGATTAAGGGGCCCTTACCTCGGTCCCTTAACCCTAGGAACCACCCTTTTTTTTCCATCGATCCATACATACCGCCCAGAATAGCCTTTATAGAACGCTTTCAACTCAAGTATATCCTTCTCAATATCGCCCGTCGGATAGAACGTGGGGCCAAAACCACCTATTTTGCGCGCATAGTCAATATACCCAAGCGCTACCGGCACCTTTGCACCAAGCGCAATATAGTAGAACCCTGTTCGCCAACGATCCACTTGCGCACGCGTACCCTCAACAGGTATGGTGACAATCAGCTCTTCAGCAGCATTAAAGGCTGCAATATTTTGCTCAACAACATTGTTGGAGGCATCTCGCTTAATTGCGATCCCACCACAAAATCGCATAATAGGCCCCATAATGCCTTTAAACAGAGTATCCTTACCCATCCAGTGGATATTGACACCTGAGACAAAGCAGATAGCCAAAGTGATCGGAAAATCCCAGTTGGTCGTATGCGGTACAGCGATCATCACATACTTTTTCTCACTGGGCGGCTGCCCCTCTATTTTCCAGCCTCTCAACTTTAACCCAATCCAGGAGATCAGATAAAAAAAATGCCGGATAACCGGCGTTGTAAATATGGTAGGTTGCAATGCTTATCACCACGCTATTTGTAAGAATCATGCCCAAAATAAGAGTATGTAGTTTAACACATAGAAAAAATATACAACCGAAACTTTGGCAATTTTTAATATCTTGACACCAGTCAATCGTATTTCAGCTACAATAGCCCTCACTCTATAAGGGCTATTGCACAGTCGTGATGCATTGAGAACAGCGAAGATAAGAAACCGGTTCACTTTATGACACCCGAACAACAGGTATGCAACCAACACTTCCATGAAGCATGGATCATTCAGATCGACTCTGCAAAAGAGGGGCGATACTGTTCAAAGAATGGTTTACTGGCCACCTATTGGCAACAACCACTCTCACCCTTCAACAGGATTTATCTTCAAGAGCCCCCATCAACAGACACATGGGTTCAAGCCATTGAAGCAGCCAAGGCCCCTTATGAGGCCCGCAACCTTTGCTGGGAACTCTGCCTACATACTATCGAGAGCACAACCCTGAGCAACGCTTTAACACAGCTTGGACTGACAAAGCACTATTCACAACCGGGCATGATACTGGAGCGCGACGTTCATGTTCCCAACCCCTCTGAAGAGATGCACGTTTTTGAGGTGAGTAACACAGCACAGCTTGCACACTTCAACCGGATCACCGCGCAAGCGTACAACCTTTCCCCCTATATGGTCGACCTACTGATCACAGAAGCGTTCATGCAACGAAAAGAGAGCACTCTGCTTACAGGGTGGGTAGACCGCACACTCGTCTGCATTGCCTCTTTAATCGAAACCGAGAGCTGCACAGGGATCTACTGGGTAGCAACACACTCAGACCACCTACGCAATGGTTATGCCGAACAGATGACCCGCCATGCGATCCATATTGCTCGACAACGCGGCGCCTCCACCGTCACTCTGCAGGCATCGGAATCGGGTCTGCCACTCTACGAAAAGATGGGCTTTAAAACCGTTTTAAATTATGACATTTTCATACCCAAGCCATTTTCAGCCATCAGCACCTCATAGAGAGGCGCGACTCTCCAAACAACCAGGCGCTCAACCAGGACGCATCGACGCTACTGAAAAAAATGAACAATAGCAACAGGCGCATAATAGGCCTCCAAAAGCGCACCGATTAGAATAAGCGCAGAAGAGAAGAGCAACAGCATCAGGCAAGCATTCAACACCTGGTTAAACTGTTGACTCTTAACGCTGTATTTACTGATCGCTTTCGCTAAAAACAGCCCCGACATGGAGGCTAAAATATAGCCTCCTGCCTCAGTAATAAGGTGGGGCAGAATGGTGACTGCGAGCTTCATCTGCTGCACGATCAACTCAAACAGCGTTAATGAGCCCCAAGCTTTTGTAAAAAAGCCAAATGTTGCCCCCCAAACCGATGCATTCCAAGCAATGACAAATACAGCACCGGCCCTATAGCAGAGAGAGAGAAAGAAAAAGAGGTATAACACCGTAATATTATTCTTAAAGATTATACCGATATGGGTAAAACGCCCAGCATCCAGAGTCGCAAGAGCCCCTTCAAGCTGCTTAGAGAGCTGACGCAGTGAAACATCTTTTGGCAAATAGGTCACCAAGCAAAAATAATAGATAAAAATGCCTAGGAAAATAGCCATAATGTGCAGCGTGGTCTTAATGTTTACCGACCTGGGGTCCTCTCGGCGATCCCAAATCGCCTCCTTATTTTCCAATAAGATACGATCAAAAACTGAAAAAAGACCAAACGTCAGAAGAAACAGAGAAACCAATCCAGAGGCGGATGGAAAGAGCAGCACGGCAACGATCATCGCACAGATAGCATGGATCATCGTTACCAGAAACAGGTAGGGCAGCGTCAGTGGCAGCTGATTATATGCACGAATATCAAACATGGTTCTACTTTTTATTCTACTCTCTATCTCTCTACGTCTTTAAGATAATCAAGATTAAGCGTAGTACACCCATCGGCACTCTCCCAATAAGAATCAATTGGCATATTAAACCCGCTTTAAATGCCATTAAAGAACAGGCCATGTGAAACAAGTCTCAATTTACACCGTTTTTCTGCTTCTTCTTCGCCATATAACGTTTCATGCTTTTTCTTGGATTTTATATAAATAAAAAAAAAGCAAAAATGCCACTACAGATTTGCATATTTGATGACCATTCAACTAACATAATATCTAGGCGTTCGCATTATGGTGAATTGACATTGACCTCGCGTGATCGCTTTCTGGTTCTGAAGCTGATAGAGCCAACCGTGTTAGGCAACACAAACATCGCCAACACAAACATCGACAGTGTCAACAGGAGACAAGGTTATTAAAACGCAAACGCTTATCCGATCATTTGCCGCCATTGGTGCACTAGGCGCAGGACTGGTTCTGACAGAGCGCCAAGACCCTACGGGCATGGCAGGAGGGCATGAGGACCTGTCCAGTATTAACGAACT
Organism: Gammaproteobacteria bacterium; assembly: GCA_038124075.1. GTDB lineage: Bacteria > Pseudomonadota > Gammaproteobacteria > Pseudomonadales > JAYPBG01 > JAYPBG01. The sequence continues at coordinate 6,522 of JAYPBG010000038.1, read as the reverse complement.
CAGTTACGATGAGTTCGCCAATCAAGCGGGCAACATGGCAGATGTCGATCAATACGGTGACAACAACCAGATCACCATTGAGCAGCAGGGTGACGGCCTGGCCGCCATCACCTACCAAGATGGGAGCGATAACGAGATCTCTTTAAAGCAGTACGATCAAAACAATTTAGCCGTTGCCTATCAGATCGGCAGCGACAACGCCGCAACGCTAAGCCAAGAGGGCGAAGCAAATATTATGGGGCTGGACCAGAGAGGTGACACAAACTACGCCCATCTAGAACAAGAGGGCTTAAACAATGAGATGCTCGTGACTCAATATGGATACGGCAACTCCGTGGATATCGCACAAGCGGGCCAGTACAACATGGTCGATGTCACGCAACAAGGCGACAACAATACGGTTGACATCATACAAGGGGGCAGCGGTACACACATCGACATTGACCAGTATGGGGATAACATGAGCGCTTACGTTACCCACGGTATTTAATGCCGCTTACGGCATTAAACCGTTCGCTCTATGCCTCTTAGATCACCCCTCTTAGACCACCTCAGATTCACTCCAAGACATTACTCCAACAAGACATCACTCCAAATAGGTGTAACCTCGTAAGCCTTCAGAAATCTCCGCGATACAGGCCTTCTGCGCTTCCAGCCCCATATTTGCGCTGCACAGCCGTGCTTGCAGACGCTTATAGAGCGTATTTGCATCAAAATTAACATAGGCAAGTACCGTATCCACCGTATCACCCTGAAGCTGATCAGAGAGAATAAAACCATTCTGCTCCTCCAGCGTGACGTCCACGGCATCCGTATCACCAAACAAGTTATGCATATCACCCAATATCTCTTGATAAGCGCCTACCATAAATATTCCAACATAGTAGGGCCGCCCTTCGACAAACTCAGGCATAGGCAAAGTCTGCTCCAAGCCCATACCATCCACATAGTGATTAATGCGCCCATCTGAATCACACGTCATATCATGAATCACAGCGCGGGCCGTTGGCCTCTGATGCAGCCTCTCGAGCGGCATAATAGGAAACACTTGCCCAATGCCCCACGCATCTGGAATGGATTGAAACAGCGAGAAGTTAACAAAAAATTTATCGGCAAGCCGAGTATTCAGCTCGTCCCGAATCACGTGATGCGCTCGAATGCCGTATGTGAGCTGCTGTTGTATGTTTTTGCATGCGGCATAAAAACAGCTCTCAGCGTCAGCCCACGCCTTTAGAGCTAACGCCCCCTGCTTAAACCTTTCTTGAGCCTCCTGCAACAGCTGCTCTAAATGGTGGTACTGCTCTACCGTCTCTCGCTCAGTCATAGGCTCACAGGTTCGCCTATAGGTTTCAAACAGTGCGCATGAAACCGGTTGCGCTTGCTCATCAGGCGCTTGAGGCAACGTATGACCAGTAGACTCGGACGCCACAACATCCGTAATCAGCAGAGCATGATGTGCTGTCAATGCTCTACCCGCCTCCGTGATAACATCAGGGTGATCAAAACCGTGCTGATCGCACGCCTCTTTAATGGGCTGCAATATATGAAATGCGTACTCATCAAGGGAATAGTTCATTGAGAAGTAGGTATGCGTGCGTGTTCCCTCATAATCGACACTCAAACCACCACCCACATCAATCGTATTGATCTGAGCACCCAAGTGGCGCAGCTCAATAAAATAGCGTACCGCTTCAGCAATACAGCACTGAATATCATGCACATCGGAAATTTGTGATCCCATATGAAAATGGAGCATCTGCAACCAGTTCAGACCACCCAACGCTCGCAACCGTTCTATTAACAATACCAGCTGAGCTGCTTGCAAACCAAATTTCGCTTTTTCACCGCCCGTATTCTGCCAGTTGCCTTTGCCAATGCTGTTCAACCGCACCCTCACGCCTAACTGAGGCGTAACACCCAGATCACGTGACGCCTCAGCAATCAACGCCAACTCGGAGAGCTTTTCGATAACAATCAGCGTTTTCAGACCCATTTTCTGCCCTATCAGCGCCAGGCGAATATATTCTCGATCTTTATAGCCATTACAGACAATCAGACTCTCACGTTCGGGCAACAGCGCCATGACCGCAAGAAGCTCAGGCTTACTGCCAGCCTCCAAGCCGATATAACGCTGAGATTCAGGTGCATGTACAGCGACAACTTCCTCCACAACACGGCGCTGTTGATTGACCTTTATCGGGTACACTGAGGTATAGCGCCCCCGATAGCCCAGCCCCTGACTGGCCCGACAAAAGCTGCCGATCAACGCCAATACCCGGTTATGGAGAATATCCATAAATCGCACTAAAACAGGCAGCCTTAACCCTGACGCCACCAATGTCTCAACCAACTCAGGCAGCGCTCCGTGCAGTACCTTACCCTCACGATGGATTCTCACCTCAACAGCCCCTGACGCATTTACACCAAAATAGCCGTCACTCCAGTATTCAGTATTATATGTAGCCAGGGCCTTCTCGATCGTCCAATCATCTTCTGACATTGATCCACCTTATTCAGACTTCAAAATTTTGTTGTAGGTTTACTCTGTTTCGATTACATTCGCTTCTTCACCGCCATCAGGCCTTACCCTGACTCTGACCCTGATCCTGACAGGTTCATAGAGGCCATAACGTAGGAAAAAAGCGTAGGAAAAAAGAGCATGCACAATACCTTATCATCCAACTGGTTTGTAGAGAAATTTGGTGACGAAGGCACCAGCTTTGGCCTTGAAGTCACTGACAAGCTGCACGAAGAGCGCAGTGAGTTCCAACACATTGAGATCTACCAAACCAAGACATTCGGACGACTGATGGTACTGGATGGCTGCGTTATGCTGACCGATCGAGACAACTTTCTTTACCATGAGATGATCAGCCACCCGGCGCTCTTCTGCCATCCACACCCACAACGCGTTGTGATTATCGGCGGCGGTGATTGCGGCACTCTAAAAGAGGTACTCAAACACCCCAACATCACTCAAGCCTGGCAGATAGAGATCGATGAGCGTGTCACACGGGTTTCAGAAGAGTACTTTCCATCACTGTGCAGCGCAAACCAAGACCCTCGTGCGCATTTCTTCTTTGGTGATGGTGTAGAGTGGATCAAAGCGTGCGAGAGCGAATCCGTAGACCTCATCATTATCGACTCTACCGATCCGGTTGGTCCAGCCGCTGGACTCTTTTCTGAGTCATTTTATAAAGCGTGCCACCGCATTTTGCGCCCCCAAGGCGTGGTGGTTCAACAGAGCGAATCACCTCTACTGCATGCAAACAGCATCATTAAAAAAATCCACCAAGATCTAAGCGCTGCAGGCTTCACATCCAGCACAACCCTTCCCTTCCCTCAACCCGTCTACCCTACAGGATGGTGGAGCGTCACCCTGGGCGGGAAAGCGGTGGACACCCTTCAGTTCAGAGAGGCCGACGCAGAGAATAGGCCATTTTCAACTCAGTACTACAACCGTGCAACACACCAGGCCGCACTGGCTCAGCCAGAGTTCTTAAAAAACGCGCTCACGTAGCTGCCTACCTGGGCAGCGCTATCGCATCGCGATCTCAGCCAATGTACCGTGCACCTTGCGTGGCACACAACTTAGCCCTGTCAACATCAACCGGTTTGCTGTACCCGGTACAACAATCGCCGCATGCCGAAAAAGCCCTTCAAGCCCACAGCGTGCGGCACTTTCACTGCTCATCATCACACTGTTTAATACCTTATTCACTTTCACATCCGCACGATTCAGAAACTCTGTCTCTGTTGCACCTGGACATAGGGTTGTTACATGGACATTTTTCGCAGCAAACTCATGATGAAGTGCGCGCCCCAAATTTAAGACATAGGACTTGGTTGCTGCATAAACAGAAAAGTTAGGTACCGGCATATAACCGACAATCGATGAGACCTGTAAAATATAGCCATCACCCTGCTGAATCATCTCTTGACCAAAAAGATAGGTCAACTCCGTCATGGTCGTTATATTGAGCTGGAGCATCTGTTGATAGCACTGGAGCGTCTCCTTATAAAACTTACCTCGCTTTCCAAACCCAGCATTATTAACCAAGATATCGACAACAAGATTCTTCTCTTTGACGGTTTTGTACAGCGCTTCGGCGGAACCGGCAACACTGAGATCCTGCGCAATCACCTCAACACGAATACCGTGCTGAGTTTCCAGTCGGCTCTTCAGCTCATCTAGCCGCGCTGCGCGACGAGCCACAATCACTAAGTGTGTGCCCTGTTCCGCCAATTGGACCGCCAAAGCTTCACCAATACCACTCGAAGCGCCTGTCACCAGTGCCGTAGCACCTCTAAATTTGCTCACTTCACAACCCTCCTTGATCAGTGCAATTAAGCTCAATCGTGATGACTCTCGTCTTTATCAGGCAAGACTTGCTTTAATGACAACCAGGAGCCCAAGTGTTTATAGGCCTAATAGACAAAATAGTGCGTTGTGTGATTTTTTTCCAGTCACAACAAAAAAAGGGGACTTACGTCCCCTTTTTTTGTTGGCTTCTATTGTTGCCGTTTTGAGCTTACTTATTGGTAAACTCAGGATAGGCCTCGATGCCACAGTCAACGAGATCCAATCCTTCATACTCATCTTCTTCACTGACTCGGATGCCGATAACCTGCTTGATAACAAACCAAACGATCAAACTAGCGCCAAATGTCCTTGCGAAGATAACGCCGATACCCATCAGCTGAGCACCCAAGGTGGCATCTGCATTGGTTAAGCAGACAGCAAGCAGTCCCCAGATACCTACAACACCATGAACAGAGATTGCACCAACAGGATCATCGATTCGAAGCTTATCAAGAGCCAAGATAGAGAAGACAACCAAGGTACCACCGACAGCACCAATCAAGGTAGCCTGCTCAGCCGTTGGCGTAAGCGGCTCAGCGGTAATGGCAACCAAGCCCGCTAAAGCACCGTTCAAGGTCATTGTAAGATCTGTTTTTCTGAATAGAAGTCGTGCAATAATCATCGCAGCCACAACACCACCAGCCGCCGCCGCATTCGTGTTAACAAACACCTGTGCAACCGCATTCGCCTCACCCACATCCGATACTTTAAGCTCAGAACCACCGTTAAAGCCGAACCAGCCGAACCAAAGAATGAACGTACCTAAAGTAGCAAGCGGCATGTTAGCACCAGGGATCGCATTCACTTCACCGTTTGGACCGTATTTTCCTTTACGCGCACCCAGCAGAAGCACACCCGCCAGAGCGGCAGCAGCACCACACATATGAACAACACCCGAACCTGCAAAATCAAGGAAACCTGCTGCATCAAGTGCACCACCACCCCACTTCCAGTAACCCTGAATTGGGTAGATAAAGCCCGTCATTACAACAGCAAATGCCAAGAAGGCCCAAAGCTTCATACGCTCAGCAACCGCACCCGAAATAATGGACATGGCTGTTGCTACGAATACCACTTGGAAAAAGAAGTCAGAGCGTGCTGAGTAATAAGGCGCATCTTCACCACCTTTCAATACACTCTCTACGCTGTTCTCAGCACCCAAGGTACCTTGAAACAGTGCAGGTATCCAGCCACCTTCAGGTGATGAATACATAATGAAGTACCCGCAGAACAGATACATGGAACATGAAATTGCGAACAACGCGATATTCTTCGTTAGAATTTCGGTTGTATTTTTTGCCCTGACTAAACCGGCTTCAAGCATTGCAAAACCGGCCGCCATAAGCATAACCAAAGCACCGCACACTAGAAAATAGAACGTATCCAGTGCATAACTGAGTTGAGCTAAATTACCTTCCACAACTTTACCTCCGAACTGATTTATTTGTGGTTGACTATGAGAGGCTTACCATAGTGAGTTTAATGTTTAACGGATATAAAAACAGGTTACGTTAGATCGCCTCGCTGCCTGTCTCA
>JAYPBG010000038.1:0-613 GCA_038124075.1 Gammaproteobacteria bacterium | reverse complement strand
TAACCTGCTCAAGAGAGACAACAAATATTTTGCCGTCACCTATCTTACCGGTATTCGCGGATTTAGTGATCGCTTCAATAACTTGCTCAACTAAATCATCACTTGTAGCGACTTCGATTTTTACTTTGGGCAAGAAATCGACTACATACTCTGCCCCGCGATAAAGTTCAGTATGGCCTTTCTGACGACCGAACCCTTTCACTTCTGTGACAGTAATGCCTTGAACACCAATTTCAGATAACGCCTCTCGAACATCATCCAGTTTAAATGGTTTTACAATTGCTGTGACTAACTTCATATCTAACCTCCATCTGATTCAAGTTAGAGATATTAAACACCAGATTTACCAGGATTGACATCTTTATACGTCCCTCCCCTCTAATCTCGGGCTTCAATTAATGCCTATTCCAATATTCCAACTCAGCAGACGCTCCTGTTGACCCATTGAAACATGCTTGCCAAAGGAAATACTGGCATAAAAACACTGCCTTGCCATCCCTATAGCATATTCCATGCCTACTTTATAACTTATTGAAAAACGTGCCCTTCTTCCTGTTCCGCCATAACACAAAGTACATGACTGCACTACAATAGCGCAACAAAACACAAGGGG
>JAYPBG010000037.1:7925-17670 GCA_038124075.1 Gammaproteobacteria bacterium | reverse complement strand
ACGCCTAGCAGCTAAGGCTTCAGAAAATCGCTCACCCTAAATTTTAAGCCAGCCAAAGCACTAGGTACTCAGAGGTAATAGTACTTTTATGGATTTTTAATTTTTGGGTGTCCTTATCAAAAAATCCTTATCAAAAAAATGTGTTATCAAAACTTCAAAACCTAAAAGAAAAAAGGGTACTCATATATTTTATTATTTGAGCACCCTCTAAACTCTAAAACTTAAAATTCCAAAAGAAAAACCGTGCTGAATCGCTAAAAAGATAAGAGATAAGCGCTTATCGAGCGTTATTAGCAGCGGTTTTAATACCATCATGAAACGCTTTAACCGCGTTTGTAAAGGCTTCCCACTTCACCTGATATTGGCTATTGTGGAACTGAAGGAGTTGCTGAACCTGACTGGTGGCTGACTGATACTCGTCCATCCCACGCTCTACCGCAGAATAGAGCTGCTGCAACTCCTCTTGCGACATCACGCCATCCTCGCCTCCATACTCAATTTTTTGCTCACTCAGCTCATTGCCATCGATTTTTCCATTTTGATCAGCATCATAGTATGCAATCAAGTCAAGATGATTGATTGAACCATCTTCATTAAGATCTGTCAGCTCAGTGCCGTCTTCAAGTATGATCACACCGGTGGTTTGATCAATGCTTGCCGTATTTAGCAAAAGAAAGCTCAAGGCGTCTTCAACCATCGGGTCATCGACAGAGATCGTATCTGTACTCTCCATTTGATCCAAGTAGTCCGACAGATCTTCTAAACTGGCAACCCCCATCTCGCCCACATTGTTGAGGCTGTCGATCACCAGCAGTAAGTCTTTCACTTTCTGCTCTGCAATGATGAGCGCATTCAAACCTGCCTCTATATCGAAGCCAGCCGCCTCTTCGCTGGATAAGGCCTCGTTTGCAGAGCCTACCGCGCCGGAATCTGCTGAGCCATCCACTGTATTGGTCATTTTCTATCTCCTCGAACAGCTAAATATCTTATCGCCATCTAATGCTTAACTGCTTAACAGTTTACCTAATCTGAGGGAAATGAAACTATATCGAAAGGCATATTCTAGGGTATATTCTACGGGTATACCCTATGAATACAACACGTACAGCCTACAAGTCCAGACTGCAAAATAAACATATCGTATATCCAAAAACACCATATTGGACCCAATTTACTCATTAATCTTGTTGATTATTAAGGTCTGTTTTTTTCTGTTTTTTGCATAAAGCACCGACTATTGCACCCCCCCCAAAACAGACCCAAAAGGTCTCAATGGTTTTAATATCCATATAGAAGCGATCGAGTTTACAAAATATGCAATACACGCCGCAATGGCAGCACCCGTCAACCCATAGAGTGGAATCAATATCAAATTAAAGGTAACCAAAACAATCAACCCCTGGATGGCTGAATGTAAATGATATTTTTGCAGCCCAAGCGAGACCACCCAATAACCACGGACCGTACCTATATGCGTAAAAAAAATACCCACCGCAAGGTATGGCAGCAATTGTGCTGACTGAGTGTAACCCTCTCCAAAGAGAACGAGTATGACGCTTTCTCCAAAGAACATAAGCAGTAGATACATACCCACACTTAAGATCAACACCAACCTGATAATATGGGTCAATAGGGTTTGAAACGCCAATGAAGAAGGAGAGAGCTGCGCCAACCTGGGATACGTAGCGAACATGATGACCTGAGGAACAAAAATCAGTACCTCCACGATCTTTAGCGCTGCAGAATAGAACCCCAGCGCTTGCGCATCAAGAAGATGCATAACCATCACTTGACCCAGTTTAAAGAACAGAATAACCAATAGGTCCGATAAGATAATAGGCCATGACTGCTTCAAAAAATGAGAGACTACATGACGCGATGGGTCGGCGGTCGTAGGTACATCCCCCCTCTTTACCAACAACCCAAACAGAAGCACTGCCAAGAAGCACTGCTCCAACACCGCAATGACTGCAATAGAGAGCAGGCCACCACTCTGACTCCACCAGATCAGCTTTGCAACAATAAATATCACCGTATTCGCGCACCGTATAACCGTCATCGGTTTAACATCCAATCGAGCGCGAAAGTAGATATCAATGACTTCAAAGCAGTAATAGAGGAGTCTAAAACTTAAAATAAAGAGCAATACATCGATGATATCGACTGAGCTGAGCAGCCAAACCGTTGCGATAAAAACAGGGGTCACACAGGTAAAACTTGCCAGGCGCAGCAAAAAACCGTGCTTAAAACAGAGGTTTGATTCTCAGACCTCTTTGACAAGCTATTCAGCAACAGCGTATCCGTACCTAGCGTAATTAAAGGCACCAATAGCGCCGTGATCGCAACCCCATAATAAAGCTGACCAAACTGCTCTGGATCAAGTGCGCGGGCAACGATAAGGGTATTTATAAAATGCCCCCCAATGCTCGAGAATCGATCTAAAAACGACCAGATCGTATTTAGAACAACAGCTCTAGAAAAGAGCATCAGTCACGCTTCTCAAACGGGGACAACAGCGGTATAAAAAACGGGCAGTAGAGTATATGATCATGGTAATAGTGTAGTCAGAGGGTACCCAGAATGACAAACAGAGGCCGTGTCTTCTTAACACCCGGTTTTGGGGCTTGCGTTATAGTGGTTCCAGCCCCTGCTCAGCACGCAACGCATTGACCCAGCGGATCACTTCTGCCACAGGCTCCATCATATACCTCGGGATCGTATGCCACTCTTCCACACCGGCATAGAGGGTATGAGCAAGCTCAACGTTCTCCATAATCGGAATATTTTCCTCTTCCGCAAGCTCTTTAATCTGCTGAGCCAAATTGGCTTCCCCCTTGATGGTGACGCTCGGCAGCTTCTTTTCGGCACTGATATACCTTAAGCCAATGGCCAAATGAATAGGGTTTGTGATCACAACCGATGACTTTTTCACAGCAGCGTTCATGCCCTCACCTTCTAGAATCTCTCTATGAATTTGGCGCCGACGGCCTTTGATTTCGGGGTTCCCCTCGGTATCTTTATATTCTCGCTTCACCTCATCTTTGGTCATTTTGAGCTCTTTTTTATGGTTAAAGGCTTGAAAAAAGATATCCGCAAACGCAATCGCCAAAAACGCCAACATCGATAGCCCCACCAACTGAAACATCATATGCCCAATAATCGCGGGAATGCAGTGCTCCTCACAGACTGGAATTTTCAACATATCATTGAGATTGATCCGAATCACATAGAAACAGGTGACGGCAAGCACCAAGACTTTTAAGCAGGATTTTATGAATTCGATGAAATTTTTCATTGAAAAGATGCGCTTAAACCCTTTAAACGGGTCAATCTTCTCAAATTTGGGCGTCAGCGGCTCAAAGCTGAAGATGGCACCAATCTGTATATAGTTGCCCGCGATGCCTGCAATGGCTGCAGCCGCTACGATCGGGATCGCCATCGATACAAACTTATCCCAGAGCAGATTGGCGGTATTAACCAGTGCTTGATCAAAGGGCTGTGTATAAAACATGGTGGGTGCAATCAGAATCGCTTTGGCGGCATCGAAAACGTAGTCAAAGCCGAAAATAAAATAGAGCGTCACCGTGATGACAACAAACGCCGAAACCACCTCTTTACTGTTAGCAACCTGCCCCTTTTCACGTGCATCACGCAGTTTTTTGGGGGTTGGCTGTTCTGTCTTTTCACCGGTTTGACCGCTCAACGCGCACTCTCCTACTTTGCATTATAAACACGCTGTTTTCTCTATATGCACATACACCCTATAGCCACACAGAGTATCACGCCCACGTTCAATGATCTGTTGGTTTACTGTATTAATTTTTGCAACAGCGTCATAAGCAGTTCAGGAGACTGCTCATGATTCGTGAGGTAGTAGAACATTCTTTCCACATAGATCACCATAATCAACAACGCAACCGCACTTTTAACAGGCATGGATAAGATAAACACATTCAGCTGCTGGGCAAACCGATTCACCAATGCAAAGCAGAACTCCGATAAGAACATCGCAATAATGGCCGGGGCTGAGAGCACGATGATCAGCATCATAAGGTGGTCCAGCTGCTGGATAAAATAGATGGCATGGTTGATATCAAGTTGCGGAAAGAAGGAGTCGATCGGCCACACTTGATAGCTGGTATAGAGGAAGGTCAGCAGCACAATAAAACCGCCACTGCTGATAAACATCACAATCGCCGCTTGACCGAGCAAGATCCCCATGGTCGATGTTTGCGAGCCTGTCAAAGGATTCAGTGAGCTGGCCATTGTGGAGCCACGCTGGTTATCGATAAAAAAACCGACGCCCTCAATGGCCCAAAAAGGGATGGCCAAAATAAAACCGATCATCGCTCCAATCACTAACTCTTTTCCCAAAATGCCCATAAGCGTGAAAAAGCCCATATGCACAATATCGACTTTGCCCAACCAAGGCAACAGGATCACAAGAAAAGAGAGCAGAATACCATTACGGATGATCACACCGGAGAGCATCTGTTTATTCAGAAAAGGGATAAAGGTGGTCGCCATAGCGACACGTGGGAGCCCTAACACAAACATCATAAAGAGCTCATGTGCTTTTTCGAGAAAGAACTCTATACCCGCCACGTTAGTGCCCGATCTTCGGTATGCTATCAAACATGGCTAACGTATAGAGATAGAGCTCTAACCCCAACCAACGCGCTGTAAAGTAGATCACAAACACAATGGTCACCAGTTTAAAGGCAAACGCAATGTTCTGTTCCTGCACCTGAGTCAGGGCCTGAACAAGACTCACCAATGTACCTACAATCGTCGCCGCTACAATCGGTGGCAACGACAATATCAGCGACAACAACATTGCATTTGCGGTAAATTCAAGTATCTCAGCTGGACTCATTGGGCTCTACTTATCATCTGTTTTCAATATCTCTAACGTTTTATCTCTAAACGCAACCTACCCCATGCACGTCAGGCGTAGGTCAGCACCAACCCATGTACCAAACGGGCCCATCCATCCACAATAACAAACAGCAGCAGCTTGAACGGCAGCGAGATGGTCATAGGCGAGACCATCATCATACCCATCGCCAACAGAATGTTTGACACAATCAAGTCGATGACAATAAAAGGAAGATAGAGTAAAAAGCCAATCTGGAACGCTTCCGTTAATTCACTCACGGTAAACGCAGGGATAATGACTAGAAAGCTCCGCTCATCAATCTTTTTCGCCTCCTCTTCAGGCCACATCACCTTAGCGGTTTTCACAAAAAACTCCCGCTCGACACGAGTGGTATACTTATAGAGAAAATCCCTATAAGGTTTTGAGACCTGATCCCAATGGCTAAGAATCTCCTCAGGCTGCTCAAAATCAATCTGCTCTTCCTCTATGATGTTCTTTATTTGTACGCCCATTGGGCTCATAACATAAACCGTCAAGATAACCGCTAAGCCGTAAATGGCCATATTGGGTGGAATTTGCTGCACACCCAATGCGTTTCTCAGCAACGAAAAAACAACCGCCAATTTAACAAACGACGTTGTCATGACCGCTAAAAAAGGTATTAACGAGACGGTAACGGTTAAAAATATTAACGCCGAGGGGCTCTGTATTTGTTCCATGCTTTTAACTCTGAGGCTTTCAGCATCAACCCAAGGTCATACTGAAGCGCCTCTCACCAATGTTTTAATTCCAATGTTTTAATTTTTTCGGTTATTTCTCAAGATTGACCACCCGAGCACCTAAGCGACCGGCTATTTCAACAATCTCAGCTTCCCCAACTTTTACGCCATTTGCCATTATAGTAACAGCATTATTAGGGTCGACAGCCAAATCAAACGTGTACCCAACATCTAAATGTTGCACCTCTTCAAAAGAGAGCGCCTTGCGCCCCATCTCAAAGACAAGGTTAACGGGAATCGTTTCCTGAGACAGTGCGCCCTCTGCACCACGCTCACCGCCACCCTGATGCTCACGGGTACTTTCAAACTCACGGCCAGCAAACTCACTGCCAGAGACGTTATCCTCCATCAGATCACCATCATTAGGTTCATGGTCACTGGTCTGCTCACTTAAAAATGGGTCTGAGCTGTTTTCAAAACTAAACGGCTCGCCTCCACTGTCTGAGGCAGAACTTACCGAGTTTTCAAACGCACCGCTCGATTGACCTAAAGAACCGCTATCAGGATAATCATCCATCATCTTCCCCTTGCATTGACTTAAAATCGTAAACGAATCAGATAATTTACGAGTTACCTCAAAATTTATCTGGTTAGAGAGGGAGAGGCGTACCGTATCGGTCGTCCCTCCTTCTAAAATTACCACATCATTGACCGCTAGAGCGGCCAGCTCACTGTAGGGCAGCGTCTGCCAACCGGCCAACAGCTTGGCAACGATGGGCACATCATGCCTTAAGCGGTTGGTTGCACGCTCGAGTGCGTCACACTGATGCAAAAAACGGCTCAGCATATTGTAGGCACTTGGCTCAAACTCGACGCCTGTGTAGATCGACTTACCCATGCAGGAGAGCCGTATGGCGAAGCGTAATTGATCATCATCGCTCTGCACACCATCCTCTCGGGCATACCCTTGCATTTCGCTTGGGTTTGCAAGCGTATAACTGGAGACCTCTACATTCACCGATTGAGAGAGTGAGCCGATCGATTTCAACATTCGAGCAATCGCGGCATTCAGCGTAGCCTGCTGCATCTCCACGGGCATATCATAAAAAGGGAGCTGCGTACTAATATCATGAAGCACCAGGTTAACCAGAGCTTCGTTAATACAGATACTGCCCGAATAACCATTAAGGGTAAAAAACACTTTATCACCGGTAAAGTGGCCATACTGTTCAGGCTGCAGCTCAAAGTACCCTTCCGACCGCCCAATCATAATAGCAAATTCAGTATCATGACCATACATTAGGTTGGTTAGGCTGATATTTTGGCTGTTCAGCTTTTTAAATGATGCACGCTTAAATGATTGAGCGGGACACTCATCATGAGGATTCATCGTTTCCTTAAAGGCTACGTTTTCCATAATTACCCTTATTTATACGGCTATTTTCGTTTTATAACGTATCTATGAATATTGGCCTGTTACCATCATCGACGCTTGATTCATTTAGCTTACCTTGCTGATCTGGCGACTCAAGATAAACCGTCTCATAATTCCCTGCATTCGGTGCACTGTCAACTCGCTCAATTTTAATACTAAAAGGCTTATCTTTCAGCCGGTTTTCCAACATTTTTCTCAAGCGCTCTTTACCGTGCAGCATTTGCGTGTACAGGCTGGGCGGTGCCATGATCATCACTTCGAGCTCACCGTTCTGCATGGACATTTTGATATAGGTGTCTGGAAGTACGCTGTCTTTTAACGTAAGCAGCATGGTTGCACCTTGTGTGGAGACGCCTCTATCCAGGTAAACTCTGTCGACCATGGTACGTATCATCTTAGTGTAGTAGTTATCTAAGCTCTGCGGTTCGAACCCTTTCTGGCTTTCTACCCTCTGATCTCGTAGTGTGTTTAATTGCACATCTCCCATCGTCTGACGTTCGGTCCCGACATCTACCTCATCCAATCGAGCCGTACCATCAAAACCTTCATCCCGTTCACTGTTGTTTTCAAGGGTCTTATGACGTTCATAGCGTTCATCTTTTTCACCGCCGTCATGCCTTCCTTCACCTTGTTGACGCTGATCATCTGGGCGACCACTGTCTACGCTGTCTGTACTATCAGCGCTGTCTAAACGCTCTACACTCTCTGTATTACTCTCTGTATTACTCTCTGTATTCCCTATATTAGCCACACTTTCGGGTCTTTCTGATTTTTCTAGGGCCTCTGACGGCTCTGTTCTTTCTGGTCCTTCTGCCGCTTCTGGTCCCTCTACTGCTTCAGCCGTCTTTGGTACTTTTACGGCTTCTGCTGCTTCTGGTCCTTCTGCTGCTTCAGCCGTCTTCGGTACTTTTACAGCTTCTGCCGCTTCTGGTCCTTCTACTGCTTCAGCCGTCTCCGGTGCTTTTACGGCTTCTGCCGCTTCTGGTACCTCTAGGGTATCTGTCGATTCCGTTGTAATCTCTGCAACATCAAGCTCACCTAACATCACCGCGAGGTCTTCGCCAAACTGGTTCAACTCATCCTCAAGATTTATCACCACCTCTTCAGCTTCAATATGTTTACCTATCTCTATAGCCCCTTCAGACACTTCAGACACTAAATGGTGCACACGAGTTTTATCACCCATATCACCTCGATCTGTAAATACCACAGAATCTTCGGGATTAGCATTAGCACTGACATTATCCATTAAAATCTCAGGGTTTCTTAAAACATCAGCATGATCTAAACCACCATACAGATCGAGATTGCGTATACCGTCCACACTGCCTTTATGACGATTCAATACTTCTGGCAAGTGCGGGGGCTCACTCAATACGCCTGAAACAGATACAGGCTTCGGATTTTCAGGCCGCTCTATCTCCGCAGTCGCTTGTTGAGGCATAGGCGTCTGAAGCAGAGTCTGTTGTGGCTCACTCTGTACAACGGGTTGTTGTCGCTGATCTTGCTGTTGGCCTTGCTGTTGCTCTTGCTGTTGGCCTTGCTGCTGCCCTTGTTGGTCACCCTGCTCTCCACCAACGACACGAATCAAAGACTCTCCATCTCCCCCCTTGTGTGTGTCAAGCTCAACCTCACCACCGCCTTCGACCCTATAGGGCTCATCAACATACTCATCCGACCCTCCGGATGTGAAAACCAAAAACCCTTCCTGATTTTGATCCAATGGCAATGGAGTGACATCCTCAGACTCAGGCGACTGCAGGTCGAGAGAAGCTCCCTTAGGCTGTATATTTTCTTGCTGCTCACTCTGATCTTCGCGACCTTCCCCTCCCTGCTGTTGATGACCTGATCCATGCTCCTGGCGCCCTTTGACTTTATCGAATTCAACGGGGACTTCTGTCAGTACCTCTTCATCTTGGGAGGTGAGCTCATCTGATGAGGTAAACGATAGATCACTTACGTCACCCTCTTCAATACCCTCTTCTTCATTTTCACTGCGAGCTTCATCTACGGCCTCTTCCGACACATCATCCATTTCTTCCTGTGCACTCTCTTCCAGTTCACTCTCTTCCAGTTCACTCTCTTCCAGTTCACTCTCTTCCAGTTCACTACCTTCCAGCTCAGCCCCTTCCAGCTCAGCCCCTTCCAGTTCACCCTCTTCCAGTTCACCCCCTTCGAATAAGGCTTCCCCAAACTGAGTCTCATCGAGAACAGCCTCGCTTCCAGCTGCAGCATCAGACTCACTATTAACCAGACTACCAAACTGCTCATCATCCACCGATAGAGCACCTTTATCGCCACCTTTATCGCGACCTTTATCGATTGAACGCCCTGTCAACTCTGTACGCGGTTGTCGTCCAGCCCCCTGCCTCAGCCTTAACCGAACATTTCGATCACGCTTTCCTTCGGCCATGGGCTGATCACCCAAAAGCGCCTGAAAATCCGCTGCATCTTTCGCAGATCCCGATGATCGATCTGTTGGCAACCTTGACTCTTGGGTTACCCCTAACATACCTGGGAAACCCTGTTTAATATTAGACATCCGCAATACTCAATCAATCATTCAACTCAAGCTGATACAAAAACAGCATTAAACCTTATACTTGAAGATCCTTATGGACTCGATCCTCAAGTTCCACTTCTTCTTTATACTCATGAAGCAGCCTCTCATTTTCGCTCATCTCTTCTTCTACTTCCTCATACTTTTGTAAA
>JAYPBG010000037.1:6948-7915 GCA_038124075.1 Gammaproteobacteria bacterium | reverse complement strand
TTACATTTTCGATACCGCTGTCGTGATTGTGTAAGCTGTTCCTCAGCATTTTTAACAGCATCTTCAAATTCAACCGTTTTTTTGACCATCTCTGCCAAATGCTGTTTCATCAGTGAGATTTCCAGCTGATATTCATCGATCTCTTTCAGAGAGACCTCTTCATTCTCTATTTCAGAAAAGAGACGTATTTTCTCCTTCTTCATAAAGTCTCGATACTCTTCAACCGCTTTATTATGGTCATCCAACGCCTTTTCACAGCGTTCAAGGTTACTTTTAGCCTCAGCGAGCGCACGTTTTGCCGAATCAAGCCTGTAACCTTTTACTTTAACGATCTCTTTTAACATGGCCTAAATAGCTTACCTAATACTGACTGGATACAGCGAATCAAATTGCACTTTTAAGCTGCTGAACAATCTGATCAAACGTAAAACTTTCATGAGTCGATTGACGAAGGAACCTATAGAGCTGCTCAATTTTAGCAATCGCCTCATCCGCCAGTGCATCCGAACCCTTGCTGTACTCTCCAATTCGAACCAAAAGCTCAACTTCATTATATTTGGCCAACAACTCCCTTAGCCTGCCTGCCGCTTGTTGATGATCCTGACCAACAACCGACGTCATAACCCGACTGGTACTGGCCAACACATCCACTGCAGGGTAGTGGTTTTTCGCTGCAAGCTTTCTGGATAAAATAATATGCCCATCCAAAATAGAGCGCACCTCATCGGCAATGGGTTCAGACATATCATCCCCCTCTACCAGTACGGTGTAGAGCCCTGTAATCGACCCTTTATCAGAGTGCCCCGCACGTTCCAGCAACCTGGGCAAGTCTGCAAACACCGAAGGTGGAAAACCACGCCGGGTTGGCGGCTCCCCAGACGCTAAACCTATTTCACGTTGCGCTCTAGCAAAACGGGTAACCGAATCCATCAGTAACAACACTTTTTTATTCTGATCTCGGAAATAT
>JAYPBG010000037.1:6326-6938 GCA_038124075.1 Gammaproteobacteria bacterium | reverse complement strand
CTCTACAGCAGGGCGATCAGAGGTGGCCACCACCACCACCGCACGCTTACGCCCTTCAGGCCCCAACTCCCTTTCAATAAACTCGCGCACCTCGCGCCCACGCTCCCCGATAAGCGCGATCACCGTGACATCAACTTCCGCTGCTTTTGTGAGCATGCCCAGCAGGGTACTTTTACCCCCTCCCGCAGCTGCAAAAATCCCCATTCTCTGCCCTTCACCGCAGGTCAGAAGACCATCCAATACTTTCACACCCAGAGGCAGCGGCCTCTCAATCATGTTTCGTGTCATTGGATTTGGACAGTCGTTATAAACGGGGTACATCGCCTCTGGCACAATCGGTTCATCCAATCCATCACAGGGTCTTCCCAGCCCATCCAGTACACGGCCCAGCAACCCCGGAGAGACAGGCACACTGTGCACTTTGCCTGTTGGAATCACCAAGGTATCTGAAGAGAGCCCGACCATCTCACCCATAGGCGTTAGAATGGCATAATCTTGATCAAAACCAACAATCTCTGCCAGCATCTCGGTGTTCTGCTCTTTATTCACAAGGCGACAAAGCTCACCAATCTTCACATTAGGCGCTGCCGCCTTAATAATCGTACCCAGCAC
>JAYPBG010000037.1:0-6316 GCA_038124075.1 Gammaproteobacteria bacterium | reverse complement strand
GCACCTGGACCACTTTTCCATGCACTTTAACAAGACGCACATCATTTACTGCACGCGCTAAATTTTCGAATAGCGCATTGGTACTGTCTACCGTCATAATTCCGTTAGCTCCAAGTTAAACTGGGTGATCAACTGTTTGGCGTACCGTCAAGCAGTTGAAATCAGTGTATACATAACGTAAACTAATTAGATGCTTTTGACTTGTAACGCCTGATATTTATAGGGGTTTCGAAGCAACAATAAAATTCTTTTATGAGACGCTTTGCTCTTCGTTGCGCGCTCTATTATAAGCTTTTTTATAGGTTGTTTTACTTTGATATACCTTTTATAACAGGAAAGCTATATCAGAATAAAGGGGATTCACAAAAAGTTACAGATAACACACAATGAGAGCACAATGAGAGCACAATGAGAGCACAATGAGAGCACAATGAGAGCACAATAAGAGTACCATTGAGAGAGAGTACCATTAAGGTACAACGAAAAAAGCCTGCAGTCTGCAGGCTTTTTTCGCAATTGAAATCGCAACGAAGCGCTATGGGATAAAGTGGTGCGATTGGTTCATCATCTCTGGTGGAAGCTCAGGCTGGGCCGGTGCTGACGTGGAAGACGCCGCATCACCTGCTGACTCATCTTCTCCACTGGCAATTTTGCCCAGCTCGGTATGAAGATTGAGGGAGGTATCAATGAAGTTTTCTAAAATGTTTCTAAAATCTGTGCTGTTGATTTCAGCAATACGGTCTGTATAGCTGAACATCACTTCATTGTTAATAGGGTCAAGGGATAGGCAACCTCCGCGCGTCTCTTGCTGCAGATAGTTTAAGCGCAGTGATTTCTCCATCAAGCCTGTTACATTCTTAACCTGATTCATATTCAGAAGCGAGGTATAAATAAAGAAGGAGCCAACAGACTCAGGCACTTCAATGACAATGGTCAACTGCTCATAAGTAAACGCACATATTCCTTGATCATTTAGGCGTATGTTTTTACCCACTGCAGCACTGATTTCCGCTAAAAACGAATCAACCGACTTCCTGAACTCTGACATTTTTTCTACTCTCTCTTTATTTACGCTTTGACACGATAAAATTCATTCATTTGAAGGGCAACCTAATGTTTAGGTCCAGTGGCTTACTCTCATTTAAAATAAGCCCCACCCACCTTAAGCTACCAACCCTTTTTTAACTCTATAACGGCTACTAAATAGCCATTTATTGGCCATTATTCACTGTTCAATAATACCTCTATCGAACACATCCCTGGAACTTACGGCCAATATTATCAAATGGCTTTCGGGATGCATATATGACTTTCGTTACCAAATGTTATTTCAGCAACATTTAAAGCGGTTTACAGCGGTTAAACGCCCTTTAAATCCGTTTAAAACCGACAAAGCTGTCCACACATCAACCAACTCAAACTCTCTTATTGAGAGCATAGCCCATCAAACGAACGTACACAAATCAACCAGAATTTTTAGCAAGAGGCTATATTAGCCACTTTGCCATACCGCTCACCCATACTACTCACCCATATCAATCCGCTTCAGAGGCTGCACTGTAATATCTTGCGTAAGTTCTTGAAATGATAATACCGGCAACAAAAAGAGCTCACCTTCAATCATTTTACGCACATACCGCCTGATATCCATTGAGACAACCAGCACAGGCTGCGCCGTTTGAGCGCTCAAATCACCTACCGCAGCAACAATGTTTTGGACGATTTTGGCTGACGTTCTAGGTTCCAATGCAAGGTAGGCCCCCGCAGAGGTCTGCCTGATGCCATTACGGATGACATCCTCTAACTCTTGATCCAATAAATAACTGGGCAATATGTTCTGACCATTGCTGTACTTATAACTGATGTAACGCTTTAAACTGATACGGACATACTCTGTCAGCATCACAGTCTCTTTCTCTTTCTGCGCCCACTCAATCAACGCCTCCAGAATCACCCTTAAATTACGTATAGAGACCTCCTCTGACACCAACCTTTGGAAAATCTCAGCCACCTTCTGCAGCGGTAAGAGACGCTGAACCTCTTTCACCAATTCGCTGTACTTCTCTTCCATTTGATTTAAGAGGGTCTTTGTCTCCTGTATGCCGATAAAATCACTCGCATACTTCTTCAGCATAAAGGAGAGATGATAGGAGAGCAGCTGCGGCATCTCCATATACTGGATGCGCATCTCCTTCAGCTGGTCAATATGCTCCCTGGACACCCACGTGATATGACCACTGGGCAAAAACTGCTCTCCTTGCTCCCCAGGTAGATCAATAATTTGCAGCTGATCTTTCTGATTCAATACGGCAACTGAAGCCTCTCTAAACTCACCTTTGGCAATCGGCGTCTCCTGAAGTAGGACGGTGTAACTGCTGTCTGCCTGTCCCCTCTGAAAGCGAAGGTGTATGCCTGGGAATGGAATACCAAGATCCATATAGAGCGCCTGGCGTATATTAGCCACCTCTGCATTAAGCTGCTTCATATCCACATAAGCCTGTGCCGACTCCGCAACCTCCACAATGATGGGCACCGTAATTTCGAAGTCTTGCTGCTTTTTAGGGTCCGTTACCGGTTTTGCCCCACCGCCAGAAGGATCATCCAACCCGGTGATGACACCCCCCGTCGCATCAGCAGCCACTTCAACATTACCGCGACGATAGAGGTACAAGCCTCCACCACCGATAACCGCCGCTAAGGTTAAGAACGTAAAGGTTGGAAAGCCAGGCACCATAGCAAAGCCCAACAGAAGAACCCCGCCTACCATAAGTGCGCCAGGCTTATCCGTCACCTGCTTACTGATATCCCCACCTAAATCTTTTGACTCTTCTGTGGTAACACGCGTTACGATAATACCCGCGGTCACCGAGATAATCAGTGCTGGAATCTGTGCAACCAGGCCATCCCCAATGGTCAAAATGGCATACAGCTCTAATGCCTCTCCGGTGCTCAGACCTTGCTGTAAGGTACCGACCATGATACCGCCCACGATGTTTACAAAGATAATGACCAGCCCAGCAATCGCATCCCCTTTCACAAACTTCATGGCGCCGTCCATCGAACCAAAAAGTTGACTCTCCTTTTCTACGTTTTGGCGACGCGAGCGCGCCTCTTCCATATCAATCAATCCAGCACGCATATCACTGTCAATACTCATCTGCTTACCCGGCATACCATCCAGTGAAAATCGAGCACTGACCTCAGCCACACGCTCAGAACCTTTTGTAATCACCAAGAATTGGACCACCGTAATGATCAAAAAGATAACCAGACCTACAATCAGGTTACCCCCAACCACAAAGTTGCCAAAGGTATCAATGATCGCCCCCGCTTCACCGTCCAGCAGTATCAGTCGAGTGGTTGTAATGGACAGAGAGAGTCTAAAAATGGTCGTAATCAGGAGCACGGATGGAAAAGCAATAAACTCCAAGGGGCTAATCAAATAGATCGCCACCATCAGCAGTACAACCGCAATGGACATATTCAGCCCAATCAAGATATCAACCAGTACCGTTGGCAAGGGTAAAATCATCATAAAGATAATCGCGATCAGCATCACCGCAATCATCAAGTCACTGCGTCGAGTGACGACACTTAAACGCTGAAAAAAAACTGAATTAAAAATATTGTTCATTCCTACAACTTCCTTACGGGTCAATTGACGTTAAAACCCAAAATGGCTACACACTCTACTGCGCTGCACCCTCAGTTCTCGTTAAGGCTCTGTTTTTTCTATTGTGCTCCAGAACCCTCTCCTCTTCCGCAATAAGCGCTACATGCTTCATGAGGCACTTCTTTGCTAAATCTTTTCGTTTTAGACGCAACAACACACGCGCCTGCAGTAAGAACATCACTGACGCTTCCCCCCGGCTGCTGCCGGGTAGCTGCAACCACCGCTTGATGCTTGAGAAGGCTCGATCACATTGGCCACTCTCAAAATATGCAAAGCTCATCAGCTTCAAGGCTTCAGGGTGGTTTTTACGCATCACCAACACAAGCTTGAGCACCGTCAGCGCTTTGGAAAATTTATGCGTCTGAATATAGACATAACCGAGCGTAAGCAGCCACTCTATATTACTTTTATCGAACGATAGCTTATTCAAAACTTCAACACCTAACTCTTAACTCTTAACTCTTAACTCTTAACTCTTAACTCTTAACTCTTAACTCTTAACTTTAAAACAGCTAAAACAGACTAGGCTACACTTTTATGAGGCAGGCAATATATTCATTTAACTGCTCCATATCGTCACCTACCGTCTCCAAAAGTGCCAGCGCTTCCGCAATCACCTTCTCTTCTCGAGCGCCCTCACCGTTCACGTCAGCCAGCGCTGTTAACGTTTTACGATACCCTTTAAGATAACCCGATGGAGAGACCAGATTGGGGTCACTGATCTTAGGCTTTAGATGGCGATTGAGGTCTTGATTGGCTCTGTTGAACTGATTAAAGTAATGTTCAACATGGTTTTTAACCCGTTCACCTTGGGGTGAAACCTGCCGACTGTCTGGAAGCTGTGACTTCTCTTTATGATCGGTATCGTGAGTATGAAAGCCTTCAATACCACGATTAAAATTAATCTTATCCATTCTTTATCCTATCAAGCCTTGAAGGTCTATACGGTTCTTGCTCTTCTTTTTAATGATCAGCAATGATCAGCGTTACTGACGTACTCTTGCTTGCGCACGCACTCATCTCCTTTAAGCTTTAAGCTGCTGACGAAAATCCCAAAGTGTTTCAAACAGATCATATAACGTGTCGACACTGACCTGATCCATCGGTAGAGGAGAAGAGACCACCAGTGCAGCGGCAGGGACCTCTACCCCTTTAGACTCTTTAAGCCCCAGGTTCATCTGCCTGCCCTCTTCAAGCGCCAAACCGACAAGATGAAACCCTCTCTCCATCAGCTCTGCTCTCTCATGCTCATGACCGAGGATGGCAAGCGATACCATAAAGTATGATGAGAGTGTCGTAATTGCAAAGGTATCACCGCCCTCTAAAACAAGGTTCAACGCACCCTCATCATTCAAGCGTAAATCAGAAAAGCCTAACTGCTCTCCAAACGCGACAATGGCACTTGCCACATGATCTAACACCACCATACACTCACTGCTCTTTTATCTTCGCTCACGGCGCTCAAGCACTCATCAGCCTTCTACTTAGTATCTACTGACCATCTACTTTAGACGCCCTTAGAACACCCTTAGACACCCACCGCTTTACATATAAGCATGCTGTAAGCATTTTACGCCATTCAAGCTGATCAAATACCAATCACTCGTTTAATCGACCTAGATATTAACACTAAACGATTGTTCCAGCCGACGCTTTTTCATCAAAGGTTACCAAACTCCAACAGAGCCACGTTGACATTGTACCCACTGATTGTCATTGTAGAGTGGCGGTTCATATTGACCTCACCCACGCCGGAACAACGGCCTGCAGAGATGCATACCTCCTGGCAAGTCCGCACGCATTTCATGAAAACAAGACACATATAGATACAAAGAACAACCCATGACTGACCAGACAATCAAGCGCAACCGATTGATTTCATTACTCGAGCACTTCACGGCGACGCACAACAACCGCCCTAACGGCGCCAGCGTCCTTGCACTCTTCGCTCCAACAGGGTATGGAAAATCAATACTGATCGATCAATGGATAGAGGCGTACACTGAACGCTGCGCCCCCAAAGCCGCTTCTGCCTCTGAAACCGCCATGCTAAACCCCATTCTGATCCGTTTCGAACGCCCCATTGATTCAGAGGACGCGCTGAACAGCGCACTGGATAAGGCTGTGGGCACGGCGCTCAACGGAAAGAATAAGCCTATATTCATCTTTGATCACCTACACCATATCCAACCCAACATAGCCTGCACCCTCTTTCTTGACAGGCTCAGCACACTAACACCCCAAGCCAATCAACTGATTCTTCTGGGTCGCTACTCCCCCTTCATTGAGGCCAACACAGAACACAACAACACTGAACACAGCAGCAGAGCCCTATGGCTTCAACAGATAAAGCAAGCCACCATCGGCTTAAGCGAACTCGCATTCACTCAAGAAGAGCAAGAGAGGCTCTCCTCATGCACCTCACACAACACTCTCAATATACCACCCAATATACCGCCCAATATACCGCCTCAACCGCACCCGCCACGAAACACCCCCCTCTGCGCGGCATCAGGCTGGCCTATCCTATTGCAGCGGATTATGCAGTACCAAGCCATTGAGCAACCCGAGCTGATGCAACAATCCCTTGCATACGATCTCGATACCCTACTCAAGGCATCACTCAGCTCTGAAGAGAGAGCC
>JAYPBG010000036.1:12128-17741 GCA_038124075.1 Gammaproteobacteria bacterium | reverse complement strand
CAATCTATGTTCTATATGGCAATGTGACAACCTCAACAAATCGGAGAAGAGCCCCTACTTTTTAAATAACTACTTATATGACAACCACTTATACGACAACCATCATAGCCACAACAACGGGTCACTATAGCGGCTGACATGAACGAGCAAACAAAAAAATAAAAACAAAAATATATATGGAAAGAGGAACACCATCCTCATCAAAAGCCTCTTCGTCGTCACAGAGGCATCATCAAGAGACATAACCAAAAGGACGGTCAACATTCGGATAGAGCTGATCAAAGAGTGATCGCATTCTATTTTGGTTGGGTCAAAAATGCAACGCCTTATTAATCCGCTCACAAACATGAGCTCTTCACACAATCTGAAGCGTCACGAACGGTTAACAGTGGGCTTAACTGTGGTAGGCTTAACTTGGCAGAAGTAACACTGCTGTACCATTGACCGACTGTGAACGGGTGCGAGATTAACGTTTTTATCATACAGAAGAGGGGCAAAGCGTATGGGCATGCATAAGGAGATCATAGACTTCTGGTTTTCAGAACTGGAACCCCAGCAGTGGTGGCAAAAAGACTCAGCGTTAGACACAATGATTCAACTCAGGTTTGGCGCACTGCACCAGCAAGCTAAGATGGGTGAACTGTTCCAATGGCGTGAAACGGCACTGGGCAGCCTTGCCGAAATCATTATCCTCGATCAGTTTTCTCGCAACATCTATCGCGATAAGCCAGATGCCTTTGCGTGCGACCCCTTAGCATTAGCATTAGCTCAAGCCGCCATCTCACGAGGCTTTGATCTTGATCTGTCAGAAACCGAGCGTAGCTTTCTTTTTCTGCCATTCATGCACAGCGAATCTCAGCTCATCCACAAAGAAGCACTTAAACTGTATACATCACTCGGCAATCCAAACAACTTAGAGTTTGAGCGGATGCATAAAGCAATTATTGATAAATTTGGCCGCTACCCACATCGAAACGCTGTTCTAGGACGCGAATCAACGTTAGAAGAAATTGAGTTTTTAAAGCAGCCGAACTCAAGCTTTTAACATCCACTCAGTATTCACTCATTACCCTCTAATCATCACATGTCAACCAGCCTACCTGGTCTGACACCGCTTGGACAAACGCGTTACGAACAGAGGCCTCTTGAGGCGCCCCCAAGAACTTCGCATGCATCATTCGACAGCCTGCCATAGCAACAACATCATCCGGCATCTTGAACACGCCACGAATGTGCGTTGCATTTACCGGCTCCACCTCATCCGCTACCGCCTGCTCTGGATCCGCTTCAACGGTCACAGGGATAGCAATCCCCTTATCCTCAAGGTAGCGCTCAATGTATGGAATGATCTGAGCGTGCTGGGGATGCACAAGAATAGAGGTCACATTCTGCTTCATCGACGTGTTGCCCATCAAGGCTAAGCGCACAGCAATATCGACCGGCTGAATACGGGACTGCAAGCTGTAACAGGTTTCAGGAATATAGAGTGCAACCTGCTCATCCGCCGCACGGTATGCGATACCCTCAATAGAAGGACCCCGAGCCGCGCGCTCAATCGGCTTAGGACCAAGGTTATTGCGAATAAATGTATTGACGACATTAAGGTAACCCACCTCCCGTGACGCCAACCCTAAAGCCTCGGCCAAACGGTTTTCTGCATCACCCAACGTATTCGCCATCCCTTCGAGGGCACGATCGGAAGGCCCCCACAATGCCGCACCTCTCGGTACAGGAGCATGGCGTGGCGAATGGCCTACCAGTACTTTACCAATACGGTGCTGCGTCCGTTCAGCAAAGATTTCACCCGGATTTTGCGGCGCGGAGAAGACACACCCCGCCTGACCATCACCGCTGAACGTGCCTACGGTTGCTTTGGAGACATTTAAGAGGGTGGAAAAGTGCTCTAGCTCCTGATCGAGCGTCTCCATATTAGGCATATAGCCGATGGACAACCAACTGTGCTGGCGCAGAAGATCACAAAGCGCGTCGAGGCTCCCACCGTTATCATGCAAACCTATACCATTAATACCCCAGGTATATTGCTCATCAAGAAACCGTTTATCGGCCTGATAGACCACCATACCCTGCTCCTCAGCCAATACTTTAACCCCCTCAGGCATCGACGGTGGCGCACTCTGATAGGCGCCATGCCAAACCTGGTGGTTAAACTGCTCGTTGGCACTCTCCAGCGCTGTTTTGGGCTGAGGCTTATCGAACAGCACCTGCTGGGATACCCTATCCAGTCCACCCAGCCCGTTCACAGACCCCCCTTGCAATGCAGTACATTGGCGACCGTTTGTTGCAACCGTCGCATCCTCTCTCAACCGGGTCGCAAAATCGGCCGATTGAGAGATGTTTGGATCGAGCGTAAAATCACCACTGAGCCCTGAACCACTGGTGGAGGAATCGGGTGCCTGCCCCTGAATCGCCACAGCACTGGATGAGCGCCCTGTCATCAGGGTCGTCACACCTAGGTCTCCAAACAGCTCATCTCGCTGAGCATCATTGAGCACAACAATATTGAGCCACTCCCCCAAGCCCGCATCGATTAAACGCGCCTGAAGCTGCATCACTTCGCGGGTCGATTGCTGAGCCGCCTCACCGGAACGGACAACCCAAGTAGCCGGAACGCCTGTACCCACAGCATGCATGACTTTCTGCTGCACATCCAACAGTGAACCAAAATTGATCACGGGACTTACGATAACCCCGGCCGCGGAGACATTGTAAGAGAGGTCACCCTCAAGCAGCTGTTGGCGCACCTGCTCATCGAACGCTTTAGCGCGCACCCCTGTTTCAATACGCTCTTCAAACTCAGCCGTTTTATCAGTCTCAAAGTCATACGCTAGGTGCGCCAGCAGTTGACCTGTATGCGTTGCGCTGTTTTGATGGTCACGAAAGTCTTCCACAATGTTTGTAAGCTGCGCCAGCGTCTCAGGATTCAGCGTTAAAGGCTGGTTCGCTTTTTCAGACAGCGCCGTTTTCCACTGGTGAAAGTGTTGATCTTCGAGTACAATTTTTGAACCGGTTGGGTTGCACGATAGCGCTGCAAACGTCTTCTCTTTAGCCCCCCCATCAAAGCGTTGGCCATTGATAACCGAACAAAGTGGCTCATTATGCCATTGGCCGGCTTGCAGCGCCTCCAGCTCATTGGCTCGAGCTTGGCTCATTTCAGCACGGTAGTCCGCACGGTTTATCGGGTTCTCTGGAAGGGCGCGCAGCGTAGTATCCAGATAGTCGGGACCAAAGCAGAGCAGCGGTTGATAGTGATCTAAACCGGCACTGGCGCGCAGAGCTTGCTCTATTTTATTCAGAACGAGCTCGGTCTGCTCTTTGGTAATCAGGAAATTGGGCGTTAGGCGCAGGTGATCATCTTTGCCCCCATGAATGATATCGATCCCCTGCTCTCTCAGCATCGTCTCTAAACCATCAGGACCAATCACAGGCGCTTTTTGCGTATCTACTTTTAACCCCAATAACAGCCCCGTGCCGCGCACGGCTTTAATAATATGAGGGTAACGCTGCTGCAGCTGGGCAAAGCCGTCTAAGAACTGTTGTGAGCGTGCTTTAATGTTCTCTTTGACCTCGGGAGTTACGGATTGAAACATCTGGTTCACCACACCCAAGCTGTGCGGGTTGCCCGCACGGGTGTTACCATACACGCCCTGCTTAAAGTAAGCACCCGCCTCTTTTTTCATCACCAACAGAGAGACCGCTTCAAGCCCCCCGCCGATGGTTTTTGCAAAGATCTCAAAATCGGGCCTGCCAACTGCCTGATACTCAGGATAAGACATTAAGCTGAACTCACCTGAGCGCCATCCGCCCGCCTGAACCGAGTCGGCCACCAGCAACGTCTTAAAGGGTTTCTCTTCGCTGATGGTCTCTGCCTGATTAACACACACTTGCCAAAACTCTGGCGTGATGGCAACGCCCGGCTTACCCTCTCCTTGAATCGGCTCCATAAACATCGCCATAAAGGGTTTATTTTGTTCATTAGCCTCTGCAAACACCGTTTTTAAAGCCTCTACATCATTAATTGATACCGTCGTCACATTGTAGAGCTGCCTGTTTTTCACAAAGGCTTGCTGGTATTTAGTCTGAGTCGAATCTGAAATTTCAGCGGGACGACGCGTTCGCCCATGAAAGCTTCTCTCCAGCACCAGAAGATGAGGTTTTTCACTTTCAGGAAAGAGCCCCTGCTCGACCAGATGGTTCTGATAGGCGTCCACATGCACCAAAGCAAGCTCCATTCCATCAGAACCTGTATTCCCTGCTTGAAACTGTATGGAATCAGCATCAACACCCAGGGCATTAGCTAGATGATCAAGCAGAATTTTCTGATGCACATTGCTGTACATCATATTCTTTGAAACCGATGGCGCACGCAGTGCCTCAACAATCTCAGGCGCATTATGTCCGAAGGGGTCTTTACCATAACCGGCTACATCATAGTGGACACCCTGAAAACTTAAATACCACCCCCCTTGGGATGCTAATGGGAACGCTGGTGAGATCTTATAACTTGGGTAAAAATTAAGAAGCCCTTCTTGGCACGCATGAATCGCCTCTGCCTCAGGCCGCTGCATCAGTCTCTGCAGCTCAACCTCATGCGGCTTATTTGGATCTGGGTTAAACGCAAGACGATGGGCCTCATCTATTGCACTTCGTAAATCAGGGTCACTCTCTAAAAATGGCTTCAGCTCTTCTAACGACAACCCCTGAACCTTGCTCTGTCCCGTAAACGCCCATAATTCATTAAGACGTTTCTCATATTCAGTCACTTTGGATGATACGTTTTGAGTCATATTAGAACTTCCCGATATGCTTGTCTGATTCATCGCACGTGTTGAGAAGTGGGTTTTCAAAAGCGCACTGTCGAGAGGCCGTCCATTGGGGTGGGTCTGCATCATATTGGATGCACACAGCAGAGGTCTACTCCCCGTAGTGGGTTGAAAACGACTGGCAATACGGCTGATAGCGCCCGATCGTCCCTGTTTAACTGTACCTAATAACTGTCTTGCTATGTTCGTCCCTGCACCACTTATCATTTAAGCATAACCTCTATCACAATATTATCCAGTAAAGCATCCAGTCAGCTCGGTATCCCATTGAAACACCAGCTAATAACCAAACGTTATCTTAATCTGCATGCACATATCAAACCGATCTAAATATTTGATGGGAGAGATTATATTTAATGCTTTTCAAGATGCCAATTGTTTCCACCCTTAAATATTCAATAAACACTCAATAAACAATTTTTTTATGGAAACAGGTCAAAACGAGCCATGATTTTTCTTAAAGCACACAATAAAAGTGCTGATAAAGTAAATCGCACATTACTGTATTGCTGAGAATATTCCACAACATATCATTATATATTGCATCAATTAATCATCCACACCTCCAATAATCGTTCAAAAAAATAGCAATACGATCGCTTTTTAAACAAGAAGAAAGCAATTAAATAGAAGAGGTGAAATAAGCAACAATAGTATTACCTATTTTATCCATCACTGTCTATATTCTTACTCTTTCATCATCGTTTAACAAACACCAGCCACACAGACAAACAGGAAGCGTAAGGTTTATGCTTTATCAAATGAATTATGC
>JAYPBG010000036.1:4787-12118 GCA_038124075.1 Gammaproteobacteria bacterium | reverse complement strand
ATGTCAATACCCAATAATTGATGGAAATAAAACAATGAATTATGCTTATACACAAGCCATCATGCCCATTCACCACATGGCTCGCTTGACCCGACAACTGAGCGACACCCCCTGGTCCCCACTTGCAAAGACACTCGGAGGACGCGCTTTTCATGCCGGGCTGGAACTGCTTGAGCGTATGACTGCGCACTATGATGCACCACCATGGAATCTAAACTGCACCAAAATAGACGGCGAAACGGTAAGAATAAAAGAGCACATTGCGCTAAAAAAGCCTTATTGCAATCTGCTGAACTTTAAACGCTCTAAAACGCTTAATTCACAACAAACAGTACTTATGTTGGCCCCGCTCTCCGGGCATTTTGCCACTCTACTGAGGGGCACGGTCGATACCTTCTTACCGGATCATAATGTCTATATTTCCGATTGGCGCAACGCGCGCGATGTCAGCATCAGCGAAGGGCGCTTCACCTTTGATGACTATGTTCGATACATTATCGAATTCATTCAGTTTCTTGGCCCAAATACTCACGTTATTGCTGTTTGCCAACCCTGCGTGCCCGCCCTGGTGGCTAACGCGGTTATGTCGATGACTGGCGATCACTGTACACCGAAAACATTA
Source organism: Gammaproteobacteria bacterium (assembly GCA_038124075.1). Taxonomy (GTDB): domain Bacteria; phylum Pseudomonadota; class Gammaproteobacteria; order Pseudomonadales; family JAYPBG01; genus JAYPBG01. Next base: position 11,496 of record JAYPBG010000036.1, on the reverse strand, counting down.
ACCTTGATGGGAGGCCCTATCGATGCGCGCATTAATCCGACCGAAGTCAATGATTATGCCAGCGGCAAAGATATCGAGTGGTTTGAATCCAATGTCATATGCCAAGTCCCCTCCCACTTCAATGGTGCAGGTCAGCAGGTATACCCTGGTTTTATACAGCTGGCAGGGTTCCTTTCGATGAACCTCGACAACCACATCACTAAGCACTTCAAATTCTATCAAGATTTAATCAAGGGCGATGGTGACAGCGCCGAAGCCCACCGAGCGTTCTACAACGAATATTTAGCCGTTATGGATATGCCTGCCGACTACTACCTCGATACGCTGCGTAAAGTATTCTTAGATTTCAAACTGCCAAAAGGGACAATGACCTACCAAGACCAAGTCATCGATCTATCCTCCATTACAAAGAGCGCACTGCTCACCGTCGAGGGCGAGCTTGATGACATTACGGGTATTGGACAAACACGTGCAGCACTCGACCTATGTACGTCACTGCCCAGCAGCATGAAATCACATTATGAACAGAAAGGGGTCGGGCACTACGGTATTTTTAATGGCAGAACGTTTCGCCAATCTGTTGCACCACGCATCAAAGCATTTATTGCTAAACATGCTCAGTGAAGATGCAAGAAACCCTATTACACCTCACTCTCCAGAACAGGCTTAGTGAAATAGTTTTCATATCGATCTCGTAACACTTTTTTTTGCAGCTTACCTGTAGCAGTATGCGGTAAAGCCGTTAAAAAAATAACATCATCAGGCAACCACCACTTAACAAGCCTATCCGATAAATATTGATAGACCTGCTCTTTATCAATCGCTGCATGCGGCTGCTTAACAATAAAGAGCAGCGGCCGCTCTTCCCATTTTGGATGCCTCGCGCCGATAACGCAGGCCTCCTTTATCTCAGGGTGGCCTACGGCGGTATTTTCTAAATCGATGCTGGAGATCCATTCGCCACCCGACTTAATCATATCCTTTGCTCGATCAACAATAGAGACATACCCTTTTTCATCAATTACTGCAATATCTCCGGTATCAAACCATAGGCGATCCTGATCATCACGAAAGAAAGCATCCGCTTTCTCAAGCTTATAATATCGATTCAAAACCCAGGGGCCCCGTACAAACAAAAAACCTTTGCTGTTTCCATCATGAGGCAGTTTACGCTTACGTTCGTCGAGAATAGACACCTCAATACCAAAAAGTGGTTTACCTGCACTGACCTGCACAGCATAACGCGCCTGAGTTGACATCGACGCCACCTCGTGCGTTTTTGCGCCTAAGGTAGCCAAAGGACTTGTTTCCGTCATCCCCCAAATGGGAAGCAGATAGACGCCATACTGTTTATCCAACTCTTCTACCAATGACTTTGGCGCCGCCGCACCACCAACAGCAATCGTATGAACGGTCGGAACCCCTAAGTTATGGCTGCGCAGGTAATCAATAAAGCGTAACCAAATCGTGGGGACTCCCAACATAAGGTCGACCGAAGCCAGCGTAACAAGCTCATAGAGCTGAGCACTTTCCATACCAGACCCCGGCAGCACCAGGGTGGCGCCCGCCATGGGTGCAATATAGGGGATCCCCCATGCACAGACATGGTACATGGGCACCACCGGCATGACGACGGAATCTGACGACACATTGAGCGCATCGGGGTTCCTGCTGGCGTACGCATGAAGAATCGTGGATCGGTGCGTATAGAGCACACCTTTGGGGTTACCTGTTGTGCCGGAGGTATAACAGAGCGATGCAGGTGTATCGGATGATAGTTGTGGCCAGACATACTCTTCGCTTGAATCTGCCATGAGCGCTTCGTAACATAACGCATTTGGCAAAGAGGTAGAAGGCATCTTATCTTCATCGATCAATACAATATACGCTTTAATGCCCTCAAGGTGTGAAGCAATAGGCTCAATAAGAGGGACAAAACAGGCATCAAGAAGCAAGATGCTTGTCTCAGCATGGTGAATAATGTAGTCAATCTGCTCGATGAAGAGCCTAGGATTAATAGTGTGACAGATGGCTCCCATTCCAGAAATGCCATAGTAGCACTCAAAATGGCGATAGGTATTCCAGGCCATTGTGCCCACTCGATCACCTATCTTAACACCTAAATTCGTTAAAGCATTAGCCAACTTCTTGCTTCGCTGTAACGCCTCTTTATAGCTGTACCGGTGGGTATCACCTTCAAGGCGTCGAGTAATAATCTCCTTACGACCATAGACATGCGCTGCGTATTCAAGCAAATCTGAAATCATTAACTCTTGGCACATCATATACGCAGTACTGACGTTAACGCCTGCATCACCACCGTGCTTTTTCATTAAGCTGTTCATCGCCAACTCCATCATGTTTAATTTATAGCAGGATCATCACTTAAAAGAGACTCTGGCCTGATATTTAAAACATAGTCACCAGGGGCATCACCTAATATCGGATACTCTTTAGCACCCGGGGTACGCGCTGTAACCTGAGCAACCGGAGAGCGACACTTTAACCACTCCAGCCAATCTGGCCACCAAGAACCAGCATGCTCCGTCCCCTGTTTTAGCCATTCATCGGGCGTAGGTTCAACAGTATCATGAGTCCAATAGGCGTACTTATTAATATTGGGCGAGTTAATGATGCCCGCTATATGACCGGACTCACCCAGCACAAAGCGATTATCTCCCTGCATAAGCTGAGTATTTCTATAGATCATACGCCACAGTGCAATATGGTCTTGATGTGTTGCTAAGCAATAAGAGGGCGTCTTAATCACAGATAGGTCGATGGGCACATTATCTATAGTAAAAACATCTTTTTTTATAATCGAATTATTCAAATACCAGTCATAGAGTATAAACCTATGGCATTTAGCTGAAATATTAGTACAATCAGAATTCCAATAAAGCAGATCAAAGGCAATAGGGGCCTCACCCTTAAGATAGTTATTAACATAATAGTTCCAATAGAGTACGTTCTCTCTGAGCATATTAAAAAAGACCCCCATCAGCCGCCCATCAAAATAGCCCACTTTATCATCATGTTCGACAATGGTCTCAATAATCGACTCCTCAATAAACGCACCTATATCGCCCGGCTTAGACGTATCGATCATTGTGGCTAGATAAGTAGAAGAGTTAATCGTTGAACCACTTTCATGCTTTGCCAAGTAGGCATTAGTAATGGCCAACAGCACCCCTCCCACGCAGTACCCTACCGCATTGACAGACTCAGTATCCGACACCGCTCTGACGATATCAATGGCCGTCAATACACCCTCTTTTAGGTAATCATCAATACCTGTCTCTTTATAGCGCTCATCAGGATTAACCCAAGAGATCATAAATGTGGTTTGCCCTTGGCGGACACACCACTCTACAAAAGAGTTCTCAGGACACAGATCGAGTATGTAATACTTATTAATCCAAGGCGGAACAATTAAAAGAGGCGTCTCTAACACCGCCTCTGTTGTCGGTTCATATTGAATCAGCTCAAACAGCCGATTTCTATAGACGATTTTACCAGGGGTTACCGCGATATTTTCACCAACCTTAAAGGCCTCTTTATCCGTCATGGTTGGATTGAGAAGATGGGTACTGTTTTGCATATCCTCAAGAAACTGATGCATACCATGCACCAAGTTCATCCCACTTGTCTTAAACGTAAGGCGCATCAACTCAGGATTAGTGGAGACAAAGTTACTTGGTGAAAGCGCATTGACGTACTGTCGCGCAAAAAACTCAAGGCGATGACGTGTTTTGGGATCCAGGCCCTCAACCTTCTGCAAGCTCTCCATTATAGCATCCGTGGTTAACAAATAGGATTGCTTTATATAACTAAAGAGCGGATTTTCAGCCCACTCTTTAGATTTAAATCGCCTATCCGTTTTTTTCGGTTTAATCAACTCTTCACTAGAACCTTCAATAATATTTTCAACCGTCGACTGCCAAAGATCCACCTGTTTACGCCACAAAGCAAGTTGCTGCTCAAGAATTGGCATCGGTTGGTTTACAGCTTTTTGACAGTAATCCTGCAGCGTATCCAAAACCTCAAAAAAGATCGTTTGCTGGGGCGCAGCACTTTCCATGGCACCCTCTGCAAATGTTTTCAAAATATTCTGGTTGTAATCCAACACCTGACCAACAATATCTGAATAGGTGCTAAAACAATCTTCCTGACTGAACTGCTCGGTGGTACTGCTTACCATATTTACCCCCTACTATAGCGCAAATGACGCAACAGAATTAATACCATAGACTTTATGGTATGCTTCCCATTTGTCTACTGGCTCATCATTACACCCACTCATGAACAGCATGAGCGCACTGCTCCTTCTGGCGCCCAACCATTCATACGTACATATACTTATACGCCCATATCACCACCTCAAGCAACCGATGCTTTTTTAGTACGCTCTCCACCTGTCTTTGCAGATTTTTTAATCTGCTCATTAGCTTTTTCAAAGGTCGTATTAAAATTTGACAAGCTGTCGCGAATCAAATCATCCAGCTCTGTTTTGAGCTCAGAACTCACTTGAGCAATTTGTTTTGTATCATTCATAAACTGATTACCCATATCATTCAAAAAACTCATCTGTGATTTTCCAAACAGCTGAGCGGACTCTCCATCTTCCACTTTGCTTGCTGCACGTAACTGAGACACAGCCAAGCCTGTATACGCTTTAAAAGCCGTCAACTGTACATCTGTCATACGCTCAATACTATCAGCTATAATCTCATTAAAACGACAAAAAGGCCTGTACATCTGACGAGCCTGCTCAGACAACAGGTCATCTTTAAAATTACCCGCCATGCGCTCTCTCCTTTGCTTAATAAAAAACTTTATTTTGACCAAACAACAGCTTGTTAGCCACCTATAGTAAACTCCAAGTACTGCAACACTATCTTACGAGTCTACCAGCCAACAAGAAAAAGAAAAAGCAATAAAAAATCAAATTTAACCTAATTCTATAACCATAGTTCATTAAAAGTTTCAGACTTAATAGCTTTAATTAATATGCCAAAGCGAACGAACAACAAACAAACACAAATACAAATACAAATACAAATACAACCAAAAAATATCTCATTAATAAAAACCCCTTTATTAATGTTTTTTTTTGTGAAATCCTAACAACTGAAGACAGAGACCTTAACGCAATCCAAATCACCGATCAAACTTAGGAGGCTACATATGAACCTATCACACACATCGGAAACGCCTAGAGTAAAAAATCACTCACATCCAGTCGCTTTCGTAACCGGAGGGAGCGGTGGAATTGGCACCGCCATTTGTAATGCCTTACACAAAACAGGTCACAGAGTCATCGCTGGATACTACAATCACGGCGACCCATCAAAAGCCAAAGCGTGGCAACGCAGCCAGCATGACGCGGGCATTGACATTGATATTGCTTATATTGACGTTAAAGATTTTGACTCATGCCAAAAATGCATACTCAACATCCAGGAGACAGTTGGTCCAGTTGAAGTACTGATCAACAACGCAGGCATCACTCAGGATGTCACCTTGAAAAACATGTCACAGACTCAGTGGCACCAAGTTATTGACACCAATTTAACCAGTGTTTTTAACATTTCAAAAGCAGTACTTACTGGAATGCTAGATAAACAATGGGGGCGGATTATTAATATCTCTTCGATCAATGCTCACTCTGGCCAGTTTGGTCAAGTGAATTACGCAGCATCAAAGGCAGGCATGCACGGCTTCACAAAGTCTTTAGCGTTAGAAGTTGCCAAGAAAGGGATTACTGTTAACACAGTCTCGCCTGGCTACATAGAAACCGACATGATAACCCATATGCCTTTACGCATAAAAGAGGCTCTTGTGCACAACATTCCCGTTGGGCGCTTTGGACACCCTGAAGAAATAGGCAGAATCGTCGCATTTTTGGCCGATCACGAATCTGGCTTCATTACAGGTGCTGACTTTTCTGTAAACGGCGGTCACCACATGTATTAAGATATAGGGACCCACTTTAATGCTTTATTGAGAAAGCTGTGAACACTGAGCAATTTCACCTGAAGCATCACACATGAGAATATAAATATTCAGCTGGAACTGCTCACTTTAGTCACACTCACTTATTATCCCAATATTCACTGTATCGATCACAGAACTCTGAAGTCGTTAAATATAACTCACTCTTTGAGCTTCCCAATGGGTGACGCCCGGTGTTTTTATTTTTATGGATAACAACATTATAAGAGCACTCACCAACAGAGACACATCCACCCTTTCTGTTCAATAAAGCCTCAAAATTTATCCCTTGCGGATAGTATGACAAGTATTGATCGGTTACTTTACTCATAACTGACGCCTTCATAATAACCCCCTTTTTATTACACGTTAACCACAACTTAACATCATACACACATTATCATATATGATTTACATACGAGGCCGCAAACATAAATATTTAAAAAAACTATAGAATAAAAAGGTATTTAAATATTATATTTAAATATATCGTACTGGTTGCACACATACTGTAGCGGACTGACAACACTTCCAGCACCCAAAGATACCATTATCGTCTTTGGACTACACAACAGAAGGTGTACCTAATTGAAAAACTACGCAAACACTCTCTCGAACAACCAAAGATCAAACTACACTAAAGGGATATCAAACCAAGAGGCCGCCCTCAGAATTGATAAATATGGTCCAAATAAACTTCCGACACCACCCGTAC
>JAYPBG010000036.1:0-4777 GCA_038124075.1 Gammaproteobacteria bacterium | reverse complement strand
TATATTATTTTTAAGACAATTTCTGAGCCCTTTTATATACATACTTCTTATTGCGGCCATAATATCCCTTACCCTTAAAAACAATACAAGCGCACTCTTTATACTTATCGTACTGCTTCTCAACGCTTTCATTGGCTGCATACAAGAGTACAAGGCGGAAACCTCAGCTGCATCACTTAGAGAACTGGTTAAAGGTACTGCATATGTTATGCGTGAAGGTCTCATTAGATCAGTTAATATTGAACAGTTAGTACCTGGTGATCTAATCTTTATCTCTGCAGGTGACAAAGTACCCGCCGACCTAAAACTGACAAGGGCAGAAAGCCTCTCAATAGATGAGTCAATGCTAACAGGCGAATCCATGGCTGTTAGCAAACAGGCTGGTCAACTTAATAGCAACAACACTAATACAAACGCAAAAGAGCGCCCACAAGACCTAAAGGCATCCAAACATTCACACTACTGCTTTGCAGGCACCATGGTCAATCACGGTACTGGAGAGGGCGTTATACAAGCAACCGGCATGAACACTGAGCTTGGAAAAATATCCCAAGACCTAACCAGCAGTCAATGCCACGACCCTCCACTCATGATTAGAATTCGTCGCTTCACCTATCAGGTTACAGTGAGCATACTGACGGCTATTCTGATACTGTTAGGCATTATGTTACTGCGAGGCAGTTATTCAACTGCGGATATGAGCCTCATGATGATTGGGCTCGCTGTCTCTACAATACCTGAAGGATTACCCGCTGCGCTCACGGTTACCCTTGCTGTCGGCATGCGTAGAATGCTTAAGCATAACGTGATCATACGCCGACTGGTCGCCGTAGAAGCCCTTGGCTCCTGCACCTTCATCTGCTCAGATAAAACCGGCACACTCACCTTAAATGAACTGACGATTCGCCAAATCGTACTGCCCGACGGCTCACACTTTAAGGTAACGGGCGACGGTGTCTCACCTGGTGGAGAGATCTTAGGCGATGACCCATACTGCCAGCTACCGCGACTCTGTAAAACCGGCGCTCTTGCCAACGAGGCGCACATAGACAATAGCTCCAGCAATACGTGGACACCCGTTGGCGACAGCGTGGATACAGCCTTTCTGATGCTGGCCCTAAAAAAGAATCTCTCTTTATCATCACTGCAACAGAAAGAGCGGCGACTAGAACTCATCCCATACGAGTCTAAAAATGCACTCTCAGCCTCACTTAACGAAGACTCGAACAATCATCGAACGCTCTACGTAAAAGGGAGCCCAGAAAAAATCATCCGCTTAAGCAGCCACATGCACCTTAAGAACAGCATGGCTCCAATCGATGTTTCACGCATCACGGAGCAGTTTATAGCGCTCGCCTCTTCTGGGTATCGCGTCATAGCACTTGCACAAAAAACATCACCCACGGGCGATGCAGCTTCGGCACTCAATGACCTCTGCTTTTTAGGCATTGTGGGGATGAAGGACCCTATCAGAGCTGAGGTCTACAGCGCCATAGAGCACTGCCACAGCGGCGGTATTGAAGTAGCTCTTGTCACAGGCGATCACCCTGCTACCGCTGCAGCCATTGCGGATGAGCTAAGCATCACAGAGAGGCATGGACCAAAACCAGTGATCACAGGGAGGGACTTACGTGCTGTAGAGACAAAAGATAAAACGTCTTTTGATGAGCTTATACAGGCATCACGGATTTTTGCACGCATTGAGCCTCACCAAAAAAAACAGATCGTTGAGAGCTTTATACGACAGGGACATTTTGTTGCCGTGACTGGGGACGGGGTCAACGATGCACCCGCTCTGCGTACAGCCCATGCCGGTATCGCAATGGGTAAGCGCGGAACAGACGTTGCCAAAGAGACTGCTGACATCATTATTACAGACGACAATTTCTCGTCCATTGTTAACGGCATTGAACAGGGAAGAATAATCTACAGTAATATTCGAAAGGTTATTGGATTATTAATTGCCACTGGCTTTTCAGCCCTACTACTATTTCTTTTTACGGTACTTGCCGGTCTACCCATGCCGCTCACAGCGATCCAACTCTTGTGGTTAAACCTTGTGGCAAACGGGCTTCAAGATGTTGCCTTAGCCTTTGAGCCCAAAGAGGGTGACGAACTCGAGCACCCTCCTCGCAATCCGAAAGAGCCAATATTCGACCGAAGAATAGTTGAGCACATCGTTGTAACCGGTGTAATTATGGGCGTACTGGCCTTTACTGTCTATGCCTCACTTATTCACGCTTCGAGGTCTATAGAAGAGGCCCGAAATTTAACACTTCTACTGATGGTATTTTTTGGAAATATCCATGCGCTCAGCAGCCGCTCAGAGACCCGATCGATTTTTTCAATTCCGCTATGTTCAAATCTCTTTTTAATCTGCACTGTACCTCTCGCTCAAATCCTACACATTACAGCGATGCACCTCCCAGGTATCAGGGACATCCTCGAGATATCCCCCATAACCGCAGCCGAGTGGCTGACTTTGCTGCTGATTTCAACACTGCTTTTATGCGCGGAAGAGCTGCATAAATATCGCATAAGACGAAAGATTCATCGGGATTAAGCCGACATGCACTCTTGCTAATCTATTCGTTTAACGTGCCCACCTCTTCGATCATCCGCCGTAAGATCGAAAGCGGTTCATCCGTTTGTGTAACAGGACGCCCTACCACTAAATAGTTGCTGCCATTGCGCATAGCATCTGCAGGCGTTACGATACGTCGCTGATCATCTGCAACAGCGCCCTCAGGCCGGATCCCAGGCGTAACCAGTAGAAAATCAGGGTCCAGTATTGCCCGAAGCACAGTCGCTTCTTGTGCAGAGCAGACAATGCCATCCAAACCACTGCGCTCTGCCAAAGCTGCTAGTTTAAGCACCTGTGCCTCAGGCTCGACACCCAAACCGACCTCTTCAAGGTCCTCTTGCGTCATGCTCGTCAACACCGTCACAGCCGTTAGCAGCGGCCTGTGAGAGGCGGTCATTACGCCTTCCATCGCAGCCTCCATCATACGTCGACCACCACTCGCATGCACATTCACCATCCATACACCCAACTCTGCAGCTGCATGACATGCTTTTTTTACTGTATTGGGAATATCATGGAATTTTAGGTCTAAAAATATTTCAAACCCCATCGTCTGTAGCGACTCCACCACTTTGGGGCCCACATGCGTATAGAGCTCTTTGCCAACCTTAAGGCGACACAGAGAAGGGTCCAGCTGACGGGCAATGGCAACAGCGCTTTTCTCATCCGCACAGTCTAACGCTATAATAAATGGGCTGTTCATCTAATTAAGGCACCTCTCTCTTGTCTCTCTCTTTTCTACATTTTAAAACAGAGTATTAAACAGGCTGGGGCTTATAGGTAGCCCAGTTTTTACAACTCGGGCACATCCAGTGCAAGGTATTCCCCTTAAAACCACAGTCGGTACAATGGTATCGGAAATCCTTTGCCACTCGATCATGGGTAAGATCTTTTAGAGCACATAAATAGTCATTAAGCTTGCTGTTATCCACTCCTTTCTGGTGTTTCACCAACCAGTTGAGCGCAACAAAAGAGGGAACGCGCCCTATAAACCGCTCCACCCAATCGATCGCCTCTTGAGGACTGCGAAAGTCTGCTATGATATCAGCCATTTTCAAAATGAGGGTCTCATCCGTCGAAGCATGACCGCACGTATACAGGTAATCGATCAAATCATCATAATCACCCAGATCATCATAGGCTTTTTTTAACATCGCCATGCTCTCAGCCAGATACCCTATATCTTGAGAGGTAATCTTCTTTAAAGCCTCTATTGCATTGCGGCAGCGCCCAGCCCGATACTCCACTTCCCCCAACATTAAACTGGCACGAGCACAGCGTTTATCCTCCTTTAATGCTTTATGAAGCTTTGCGCGAGCATGAGTCAAATCACCTTTCAACAGCTCAACCTGAGCCAGTTCACAATGATAGTGGGCCATGCTCACATTAATGTCTGTAACGCCGTACTCTTTCAACTGCGCCGCACACTCCAGGGCCCGTTGCCACTCGCGCTCTTGCTCATAAATACGAATCAACAACCGTATCGCCAGCGCTGAATGCTCATCACTCTGGACAATTAAATCATTTAACAACCTTTCGGCTCTATCCAACAATCCGGCTGCCAGATAATCTTGCCCTAGGGCCAGCTGAATATCGGCGCTCACTTTACGCTCAAGGTTAGGGCGAGCCAGAAGGTCTTGATGGATTTTGATGGCTCGATCAACCTCACCGCGTTTACGAAAATTGCTGCCGAGCGCCAAATAGATCTCAACCGTATCACTGTTTACATCGATGGTTTTTGCAAAAAGATCGACTGCAAGATCAGGCTGCTCATTCAATAAGAAATTCAGCCCTTGAAAATACTCTTTCGGGACGGAGCCTGTACCCGCCTTAATCACACTTAATTTCCGCTCATGGGCAATGCGATCATAGCGACCCAGCGCCCACCCTATGCCTATGGCAACGACAATCAGTAAGATAAGCCCTATATCAAACACGGTAAACTCTTATCCATTCGGTAAATCAGCATGCGCAGCCATGGTAGACTGTTTTTTCTCAAGCGCTTGAACGCGCTTTTTTTCACTGTTTAACTGAGCACTTAACTTTTTAATCTTAACCAAATCCAACAGGCTGGGCAGAAAGGCAACCATAAAACCTACTAAGCCTCCGAAGACAAACGCCGACATAAGAAGGGCGCCTATCGAGAACCCTACGACGGGGCCCATAAAGGTTGTCACTTCCACGGGGTTCGGA
>JAYPBG010000035.1:11672-17759 GCA_038124075.1 Gammaproteobacteria bacterium | reverse complement strand
GCCCTCGGGTTCAGTTAAGCCCTTTGAGTGCGCGTCAGCAGGCCGTTGTTGACCGTCTGAACGGTGCGCATACCGCCTCAAGCAGGCTCAAAGTCCGATAAAAATTTTAAAAAAATATAAATTCGTTCTATAGGTCTGATCTATGTTTAATGCCCTGTTCAACATCAACTACAGCGTTGCGCATGGATAAATCTGTCAGCTCGTATTCCATGACTGTTTGCTGAGCACTGATGATGTCTGTATCCTCGAACCGAGTGTCTTCATTGGCTCTACGAAGATCGCTGATAGAAAAAGGGTGTTGGGTCGTGGGCTCGAGTAAGGGGTGATTGTTACGCTTGTTTAAGGTGATAAACTGTTTAATGGCATCATAGGTATACCACTTATTGTTGTATGCAGGGCTGTATGTATCGTCATTCGTATGCCTTTGATGCGGCTCTGATATATGGATTCTAATCGGTTCTAGGGTAAGGTGAAACGTTTCTAGGGTGATTGGGCATGATCTCTCAACAGGGCGTGGCCTGGTTTCTGTGGTCGGCAGTGAGTCCCAGGGTAGGAACTCGATGGGGTCATCGGATGTTTCTAATTCTGCTTCAGCGTATCTCAAGGCCCGCCAAAGAGCAAGCCAACCTGTCAATACAATGGCTATATCGCCTAGCTTTCTTGCGTCGTCCTCTTCAGTACTTGAGCGTTGTCCATCTTCAGAGCCTGGTGCCGCTTGCTGGGTGTTATTAAATAAGGTATTTACTGTATGTGCACGAAGGCCAGAGGTGGGTCGATTGAGCCGGGGGTGATGCGACGCTACAGGCGTGGCAACAGTGAATGTTTGATCTGATGTTGTCAGCGAGCTTAGGTAGGTGGTAAGAAGATAAGCGGTGTTTAGGGCGCCGATTGGTTTCATAGAGTTTGCCTTAGGTGATGGTCAGAAAAAAGAGCACTCATCGATGGTGTCAACTTTATTGATCAGATTGCAGCGTGAAATATACAAGCTGGTGCTGATGAATGCAAGGTGGTGCACTCCTGCTGAGCAGTTCGGTGGAGGACAAAACAGTTGACACCCTTTTAAGCCCCACTTACCATGCGGCATTACATATCATCTGAGGCGTTCAGTCGTCGAAGCGTATCGAAGTCTATAGCTCATTATATGAATAACAGGCAGTTTTTGAACCCCGTATCGGTTCCACTCTTGATCCTCAACCGTCATCCTGTGACAGATTTTGATCCGACAAAGGATCTAGTCAGTCAAGTTCTTAAAAATATAGAGACGGGTGATAAAAAAAATCGCTGTGTTACATCCCGCGTTTCAGGCAATGCTCATATGCTTAGGACAAGAGCCGAAGTATATATTAATACCCTGAGCACGTTGCGCCCTTATGGGCTTGAGTGTTTGAGTATTACGCCCGCTGAAATTGCAGTGGCGCTCTGTAAAGCGGGGGGGCATCCTCGTTATACAGGCAGCCGGCTTTTATCGAGTATGCACAGTGCAGAGTCCTGTACGGAGGCGCTCGGTGAAAAAGATTATGATCTCTATTGCCCTGTTCCACTCAATGAGGCTCCCAATGACTTTATCGATAAAGCTGAACAGGCTATTAGGCAGGTTGTTCAAGAGAAGCTACTGAGCGCGCTGCCTGCTGACTCTGAAGAAGGGGGGCTTTTAAGGCAATCTGTTCAGACAGGTGGTGTACCCAATTTTTATATTCGGGTGAATAAACGTTTTTATGATACTCCGCATCAGGGTGACGTGTGGCAGCTGTTTGAACTGGGCCCCGTGGATGTGATTGTTGGGCGACTCAAAAGGCCCTATCGCTTTGGGCACGAAATATCGGCATCGGCTGATGCGCAGGGTTGCGCCGAGACGATTATTCCGAATGAGGGCACGGAGGATGAAGCCCATGAGCTGGCTGAAAAAAGAGTGATTCAGAGCCGTCACTTAGAGACGTTGCATCACGACATGCTCCTTCATTACTATAAACTGCGCTGCAGTGGTTGGCGTGCATCCTTTGAGGTGACAAAAACACTGTTTGATCACTTAAGCCGTTGCGCAATGAAAGAGAACGTTAAAAAGAGCGGTGCGGTTGAGGAGCGTGAACTGTTTTTATCGAAACGGTTCCAAAATCAGTGGCAAAAAAAAATCTTAGAAGCGTTGCCTGTTAACCAAGCGGCGGCGATGCTGACAAGTTTGGCGATGGATGCGACGGCCTATTTAGCCAGCCCTGATCAGCGGCATGTTCTGCTCCAGTTTGTTCAGAAGCTCATGTTGTTGCTGGAGACAAAAGGTGATCACGGTTCTAACAGTGCGTCAACTCATGCGTCAACTCATGCGCCAACGGAGGTTCAGAAACAGATTGTTCATGAACTTCTTATGCACGTTCGCCTTCCCCCTCGTGCTGACCAACAGGGTTCTATTTTAACGAGGTTAGAAGCGTCTCTTGAGGCGGGTGATTCGGTGTTGAGCTCAATAGAGGAGGGTTTGGGGCAACGGCAGTATACGTTGATCGAAAAGGGTCAATTACAATTGACGTTTACTAGGCCGCTTGAAGCGGTGGCCACGATGAATGCTCAAGATGATAGGCGGGTATCAGAGCCAGAACCAGAACCAGAACCAGAACCAGAACCAGAACCAGAACCAGAACCAGAACCGACTGAGCATCTATTGCCACCGATTGCTCTGCCTTCTAATGATACAGTGCGTAGAGAGCGTAATCATCAAAAAGGGTATGAACAGAGTCGCGATCAGAGCCATGAGTTGAATCGTAAGCCGTGTAATAAAAAAGGCAGAAAAAAACGCAAGAAAAAAAGTCATCAGAAGGCTTGTCAAACAGATCATGTGTTGCGGCCCGATAACAGTATCGATCTACTTCTGGATAAAACCATCCTGGAAAATAGAGCAAAAAACCGCTCTACACCCAAACGGGCGCTGTTGCATACGATAGGGGCTGTGAGTGTTGCTGTGGGTGCCGTGCTCTTGTCGTATCAATCTTATCGTGGTTCTATGCGCGCTTATCGATCACTTACGCCGAATCAACTGAAATTGGTTTCAAATATCGAGGAGAAGTGGCCCAATAAGTCGTGGGCAGGGATGTTCGAATGGCCGGCAGGGTACGCTTTGGAGCGATTCAGTAAGATGCAATACGCTTATTCTGATCTTCGTTTGGATATGTCCGACGCTTATGAGCTGGGTGAGGTGACCCTTGATGACGGATTAGAGCGTATGATACAGACGCTCGATATTCAAAATAAACTGGCGCGATTCCTGCCCGAATCACACTTTACACTCTTTAAGTATATTGCCCCTGTGATCTTTGACATGCAGCCGGCGGTTTTAATACCGACGTTGTCATCGAATATAAGACTCTCTTTTTGGCAATTGGTGGTCGATCTCAATGACTATTTGGGTACCGATGTTCACATTGAGCCTTACCGTCAATCAGAAAGCGTGATTGTCTATAAGCGTGATCCTGTTCAGCGGGCACTCACGGCTGAATTGAGTCGATATCCCCACCTTCTTCAGTGGGTTGATAAACTCGAGCCCTTCTCTTTTAAGGCGATCTCTTCACTTTTATCTACTGAAGAGAGTTTTCTCCTAGTGCTGCTGGCATCCGGTCAGTCGTTGCGTAATGCAGAGCGCTCTGTGGTTGATTTTAACTTTGCTATGAGCGGTCACACTCAGCTTATGCTTATGCCCACTCAAGTGGAGGCGTATGGTTTTGACTACCCACAGCTTAAGGCCTTTTGTGAAATGTTAACGTTCGATTTTGGTGGCACTCAGCTGGAAAGGGGAGGTGTAACGATTACGCTTTCTGACCTCTTTAGTGTGGATGGTTATCCGAAGATCAGTATCTCATTTTTCATGGAAGGGCGCTATGAAAGGGAATATTGCTGGAGAATCATTGCTCAGAAGGTGGTTGCCTACTTTCCTGGGTATATTGACTATTTTAGTCGTATGGCCGATATGATGGTGGATCTGTCTTCACAGATCCTTCTGAAAGAGATGCAGGTTAAAGAGGACCCTACACGCCCCGCTTTCTACTCATTAACGGACTGTTATTACCCAGAGTGCGCTGAGCGGCGTGAGGCGTTAGCGCTTTGGGGTTTGGGTGATTAAGGCGCGTGGAAAGAGGGTGTCTGTGCTAGGATTTTTAGAGATTGCCATCCTAGCCATGAAGGCGTTATAAGGTCGTTAAAACGATAATACTTGCCATTATCGAACAGTGTAAAATAGGTCATCTGGGATTGGATTTTCAGGGTAAGAGGGTTATTCCTGTTGAGTGCTGCCTCCCCTATTGTGTGAGCTAAGCGTGTGTCGAAATGTGGGTCGAGCAAGGCCGCCGGCAGAAAAACGAACTCGCTTCGTACTGAAAATTGACCGTTTAACTCCAAATTGATGAGGTCGATGGGATGGCGATGTGTATGACCCTCTTGATCTGTAAAGATAACGGCAAGGTCCAGCCCTCTTTCGAGGGCCTGGTTCAGTGTCTCTGTCTCTCGGCTATCTGAATGCCATACCGTTTGCCATGTTGTATTCACATGCCATTCAAAGCGCTTATAGCGCTCAAATGCTCGTTCCTCGCTGGACAATAACTTAAAAAGTAGGATAATTTACCGCCCAGTGGATAAATATAATTGTGAGGGGGTATGATGTAGGCTTGACCATTCTGTTTCTGTTCTGATATGTTGCTTGGGCGTAGTCCGATATTGGTTGTGCGAGTGATGGTCCAACCGTACGTATTAAAGGCAATGATGTGCGGTTCCTGATAACTCTCGATATGTTCGGGGGCATTCCTTGGGATAGCTGGGTCCGGAATCATCGTGCTGCTGATTGAGAATCCAGCGCGTGCCTGCATGAGAATGTCGGTGTCAGCGCGATGGTCGCTCTTATTGGTGCCTGTATCGTTGCCTATATCGTCACGTGTGTTGCTTTTTTGGCATGGGTCCTCCTCCTGAGAAGGGAGGGTATTGGATTGCATTTACTGTTCCTCGGGTAGCGCTAAAATAACAAATTCATCTCCTGTTCTCATCAAAGCATCGAGTCTGAATCGATCCACAATTTTAGGCAACCACCAGCTTGTTGGTTCTGATATCAGTGGGCGGGTCCCTTCATGCGTGAAAAAGTCGGATTTTGAACCAGAGGAGAGTGAGATCATCAGAAGCTTTTGTGTCAATGTCTGCAGGTGATCTAAAACGTTATCAATATGTTCGGGTTCGATATGTTCCAGTACGCCTAAACAGACAACAAACTCTTCAGGGGTAGGGGGGCGAGAGAATCTTGGAATGGCAGGGTCATAGCAGCGAAGATTTACGGTATGCTGAACGGTGAGTGCTTTAGGGAGCCAGCCGCTGCCGGAGCCATAATCTAGAACACCGGTAAATTGGTTGGCTTTAATCAGGTCTGAAATAATCGTTGAGAGGTAGTCGGATGGCTCTTCATAATGTTGGTTTAATGCGTGTACTTGCTGCTGCTGTTCTAGGCGGTCTTCAGATATAAGCTCCATTGTGCTCTCCTAATATAGGCTTTTTCAGAATTCTACGACGGCTTTCTCCAAGCCTTCTCCAAGCGCTTTCATCATCGATGTTAAATCACTTATTCTTAAAAAAGGTTTACAGTGATTATTTACAGTGAACGCTATGTAGTCGCTGCGCTGTTTGCTAAAGGTGTTTGACCGATGTTATGTGCATCACTTTTCGATTGGGGTAATGGCTTACGCAGTGGCTCTGCAATTAGGGTAAAACCATCACCACATCGGCGAAAATAGGAGAAGTTAAACGCGCCTGCCAGCCGTTTGACCCACCAGCTGTCCGATCTGTTAATTGAGCGGGGCATGCCGCCCAGCAGTACGGTGTTGACGGTGATGAGTGTGCTGTGTGTTGTCAATGAGGCTAAATGGTGTATGATCTGGTCAATATAAGCCTCTTCGCAATGCTCTAATGTGTTGATGGCCATGCTGAACTGTTTGGGTGTGGGTATTTCTGAGAACTCAGGAATGGCAGGGTCATAGGGGTAGTATTGGACAGGGTGCTCTATTTTAAGCAGCTCTGCAGGTCGTGCTAAGCCTGCGCCATAATCGAGAATCGTCTCAATCTTATTCTCGT
>JAYPBG010000035.1:8402-11644 GCA_038124075.1 Gammaproteobacteria bacterium | reverse complement strand
ATGCGTCCAGTATTAAGAGGCAGCCGGTGCTGTAGTCTTCAATGGTGTATAGCCTATTTTGTTCTTCTGTGATGTGTGCGTCTGAGAATAGATTCATGGTATTTTGCTCAATCGTTGAATAAGTTTGTTGGGTAGATAGGGAAATAATATTAATAAAAAAGCAAGAACTGTACCAATGGTGCAGTGTCTATCGCTCTTCTGGCTCTGTTAGGTTGCGATGAAGCCAGTGGTCTCCCTGCTCTGTTGCGTAGTCTTTATTGATGATGCTTTTAAAGTGATTCGGCACGTTATTTAAGAACTCTAAATAGGTAGATTGCCACGCTGCTAAGAAACTTGCCTGTTTTGGCTGCTTATCATCTGTATCTGCTTGAAGAGCGAGAAGGTGGCTGTATCCAATATGCAGAAGATGGTATATCGAACCTTTTAAAAGAGCGTAGGCGATGGTATGACTCTGTTTAATCTGTTGCAGTTGAATCATGATGTTTTGACATAGAGAGTCGAAGTATTCAAGTTCATTAAGCTCTTGGCGTGGCAACTTAAGTGGCTTTGTAAGCAGCTGTGTTGACTTATTAAGCTCAATGGTGCTTATCTTGCGAATCGTATTGATTATGTTTTTGGGTTCCTCCTTCTGATGGATGAGGTCAAACAACGAGGCAATGGTTTGATCGATTTTTTGTTTCTCTTTTTCGTTCTGTGTCACGGGGGGTGCATCACAACGGATCCATTCAGTTCCCTCTATATCGGCGCCATCAGAGCAGTTATAAATCTTGGCAACTTTGTTTATTGTTTGATTGTTCTGGTTGGCAGGATTGCGGTGGTACTTTATGCAGTTCTCTATTCGCTCTTTTGCTGCAAAGTAGAGGGGCTGAGTCAAAATTGGCTCGCCGTGGACAGATTCGATCTCGAAAAGGTCATATTTTTTATAATCAACAGCCTCTTTGAATTGCTCATGAACGTTATCTTGATAGTAGACCGATCCTTTTGCATGATGCTCTTTTAAATTGAAGAAACCGAAGTCCGTACCAAAGAGAAAAATCTTCTCTGCGCCATAGAGCATAGAGAATGAGAGTGCGAGGTTGACGCAGGTGGGTGCGCAGTGGTTAATGTTTGCGGTATCTTTTGTTCTGTTATGTGAGTAGGCATGATAGAGGCCGTTGTCATCATTTTTAAAAAAAGCGGCTTTCTTTTTGAAAAAATCAAAGATATATGGATTTAAGTGCATGGGTCCAATGAAGGCTATATCGGCCAGGTAGTCTGGGTCATTAAGTGCCTCAAGATAGCCGACTGTAATAATATAGTCGCTTTCTAGTTCAATATGAAGATGTGGTTTAATCCCTAAATCATGCAATGCCGTGATGGATGAGCCGCATGAGATAATGAGGCTGTTGGTTGTTAATGTGCGCAGTTGATCGGCTCTTTTATCCAGTGAGGCACCGGAACCGACGATGGTGATCGGTATTTCACGCAGTTGCTTGTTGGCTAAAGGGAGAAGTGGAATGTTACGTTGAATATTGTGTAATGCTTGATTCCACTGGTTGACCTCGTCATCGTAGTTTCCCCAGCAGCTTAAATAGACCCAGAGTTGGGTGTCGAACTCTTCACACATTTTTTTGAAATGAGGTTGAGAGCGGTGATTATAGTAGAGTGTGGCGAGAGGGTAAACCGGACACTGTGTGATAAGGTAGTTCCAAAGCATCGTTTTTTGAAGTGAGACCTGATCATCGCTGCCCAGAAAGAAGCGCACGTGGGGTAATCCTTTTTCGTATCGAGAGGTTAGGAGGCCTTTCCAATCAATCACCAGCATGCTCATGAAGAAAACCTCAAGATTGGGCTCCATGATATAGACCCGTTTAACGCTGTGTTGTTCTAATACTTTGGCGATGTGCAGACCTAATCCACACCCAAGGAATACTATATGTGGAAAAAAATGGGGCAGAGTGTAGCGCGGGTGCTTCTTCCAGGTATCTTTATTCAAAGGCGATCTGGATACCAGCTTATCTGCTAATCGATTAAAAAAACGGGGAAAGTAGTAGTCGCCTTGAAATGAGGGGTTTATACCTAATATTTGACTGCCCGAATGAAAAGCACTTGAAAAGCCGTCAACCTCTTCATCTGAAAATTGGGCGGCATCTCCCGAATAATAAGGGTGGCCATTGACAATCAGATCCATCGTTTCGTTGGCTCTATTGATGTTTAAGGTTGTTTTGGTCGGTGAGAGCTTGATAAGAGCATTATATATTGCTGGGTAGGCTTCTTTAAAATAGAGTAAATTGTTTTGACGTCTCTGCTGCATCTGCTGGCAATACTGCTCATCTGAAACAAGGTTTATTGTCATTTTCGGCCTCTAAGTCATTGGCTTTTTGGGTAATACCAAAACTAAAAAGCCATTTTTTCCCCTATTAAGTTGGTGGAGATCGAATCGAGCAACGATTTTTGGCAGCCACCACTCTGTTGACTCTTGAATAAGGTGTGCATTTCTACCGTCAGGCAGCTGTTTGCTGGATGCTTTTGAGTGTATTGTGAAAAAGCCTAATTTGGTTGTGAGTCTCTGAAGGTGGTCTAATACGGAATCGATCAGGTCCGGCTCAATATGTTCAAGGACGTCGATGCAGGCGACCAGTTCGGCCGGTTTTGGCAGTTGGCTGTATTGAGGGATTGCGGGATCATAACACTGTAAATTGATCGGTTGATTGATGTTGAGGGATTTGGCCAGTCGACCTTTTCCTGCGCCATAATCGAGTACTTCAACAATACCGTTATTGTTGATTATTTCAGAAACGGTATCAGCAAATTCGCACGATGCGACTCCGTAATTAGTGTGTTGTTCGTGTAGAAACGACTGCTGTTTTCGATAGGCTTCACTGATCAGTGTGTCCATAATGTTTGCTCAACTGTTTAATGTGTTTATATAAGGTCAGCCCGCCTGTTTTTGAGGTAGTGCATCTGAATGTGTATCAGGTTCTGTCGCGCGTAAATGGAGTGGTTCGGCAAGGGTGTAGAACCCCCCTTTATATTTATAAAAGGTGATTAGATCGAAGGCGGCGGCCAGTTTACAGATCCACCAGTCGTGGGGTTTTTGTTTTGTGGGGGGTCGAATTGGGGGGGAATTGATGGTTTTTGGGGGTGAGGTGGTAGGTGTGAAGGGGGAGAATGGGGTTGTGGTGGGTGTATTGATTGGGGTGGGTAGTGGTTGTTGGGGGGGGGGTGGGGGGGGGGTGGGGGGGGGTGGTGGGGGGGGGGGT
>JAYPBG010000035.1:3437-8392 GCA_038124075.1 Gammaproteobacteria bacterium | reverse complement strand
TCTCTATGGTGCGCGCTACATTGCCGGGTAAATAGCTGTTTATGGCGATAAAGGTCATCTGTGTCGAGCAGTTGGCAATGTCCTCGATAATCTGCTCAATAAATTGAGGCTCACAATATTCGAGTACATTGATCGCCAAGCAGAGTGGCTGGGGCGCTGGCCTCCCAGAGAATTCAAGAATGCTCGGATCGTATGGAAAGTACTGTATAGGGTGATCAAGAGAGAGCAGCTTGGTGATGCTCCCCATGCCAGAGCCATAATCCATCACTTCATTGATCGGGTGTTTATTGATGGTCTCACTGATCTGATTGGACAGCTCTGAACAGCCTAAACTGTAGTTCGCTAACTTATAGAGGTAATTTTTCTGCCGTTGAATATGCGCGTCAGTATACAGTTTCACAGTATGCTCGCTCTGTCTCGCTATTGGTTGCTATAGCGAGTACTATGCAATTGTCGAGCCTATTGTTAAAATTGACGGTTAACGCCGATGATTTGAGCGTTTTTAAAAAAAACGTCTACTTCAGAGGTAGGCTCACAGAGAGCATGAAGGTGTTCTTCTGCTCTACGCTCAGTCTGTTATCAGGTAAGTTGGAGATAAGCAGGGTATGCGCAGCCATATCAAAAGCGTGGAAGCGTTTCTGATAACCCAGCTGAAGCGCCACGCTTTCAGTCTGTGTTGTGCTGACACTGTTGCTGGTCGGAGTGCTGGAGTCGCGATTCAGCTCAAGTTGGCTGATCGTGGCGGCAAATCTCTGCTGCCCGCCTTCCCAGCGAAACCCCAATGAGAGGGCGCGTGAGTCATTATCATATTGACTGCCGATGCTGCGGCCTTTATAACGATAGCCTGTTTGATAAATGCTGTGACCATAAGCAGAATTAAAGATTTTATCCGACTTAAAGACATCCAGGGCTGTATCGGAGAACTCTGTGAAGAGCGTCAGTTGGCCCTGCTGGAACGGCAAATGTACGCCGCTGCCGACTAGGGCCATGGGGCGTGACGGTAAACCGCCTGCCTCATCTTCGCCGATCACTTGAGTGTAGATATGTAAGCTGCTTGTGCCGATGAAAGGGCGGCCATAACGCATGTCGATCCCCCCCAGCTGATTGCCCGGCTCGGTTGCCTTACCGGGGTCATCGGCTTCAAAATTATCTTTTCCAAGTAAGAGGTCGGTGAACACAGAGAGGGATTTTGGTCGGTCGTCACCTGCCCAGAGTGCGGTGCGTGATAAGCCGATCTCGAGTCGGCCTTTGCGACTCAAAATGGTTGGACGGAAATTGACCCGCATACCCCATATTAAAGCGTCTGGTACGACGCGCTCAGACTCCAGCTGGTTCATAAAGGTGGTCATTGACCAGGGGCCGATCCAACGTAACCATTTTGAGTTGAATGCGTCAGCTTTTTGTCGTGTTAGAAATAGGCCCGGTGCTGGGCGGGCGTTGTTGGATAAAATCAGTGACGAGTGCCAACTGGGTCCCCACCAACGATCAATCGCACCCATACCCAACTGCCAATTCCCGGCTGAAAAATGGATATAAGAGCCATCCAGTCGAATGTCGTCACCGTCTGTCGGGTCATGGGTGCGAATAATATGGAGTTCACCGCTTAGGGTTGAGGTGTGAACATTAAAACCGATCTGCAGTTGGTCTTCAGCATGAGCATCGCCTTCGTGGTAGCCGTAGCTGTTCAGTAAAGGGGTTGCATTGCCGGTTGCAAGGCGGAGGGTGGGGCGGCTTTTTTTATTGAAGGCCTGTTTTACCGCGAGGCACTGCTCGAGCACGGCAGGGGTTTGTTGTGGTTGTTCGATGCACGCTTCAACGCCCTGCTGAATGGATGCACTGTCAAGGGGCCAGCTGCTGATCGGAGTTTGAATAATGCCGTGATCGGAGAGGTACTCTATATGGCTTCTTAATGCGGTTGGAAAAGCGGTGCTCACTTGGGCTAAACCGATGCTGGCGGCGAGAGAGAGCGTCATGAGCATAATCGTTGAACTCCTTTTCTGTGTTCAGCGCTTGGAAAAGATAAATTCTATGTCCAAATCACGAAAGGTCAAATCACGAAACGGTAACGCTTCACAGCCTCTCTTCACAGCCTCTCTTCATAAACTTGAAGTGCGATTAACGACAGTAAACAGTATCCGAGAAAACAGTAAAAGCCGATCTCAAGTTGTGACTGCATGTTGATCGCAACCTGCATGTTCAGTTTAAAGCCCATAACGAAAACCTCATGTGCGCTTGTGGTCGGTTCGGCCGTAGTCGATAAATAGGTCAAAAATATGGCGACGACAAATACGTCGCACATTGACCATTTTCCAATCGATTTTACCCAGGCCATCGAGCGGTTTGCCAGAGGCACTTGAGGCGTCAGTACGGCGTAGGTGATCAAGGCGGCTTTTGCCATGGGTACAACAACGCTGAAGAGGAAAATAAGCACCGCCACTGTGTGCACTTTTTGATCCCAGAGGTCGACGACCGTCTGAAGAATGGAGCTGCTTTTGTACAGTATGGGAGCGGTCATACTGGCAATATTGGCATCGATGCTGCCGTCGATATTGATGGTCAGCATGGGCAAAAAGATGCCGGGGAAAAACAGCAGCAGTGAGGCCGCTGTGATGATCATTGCTATGTTATTACGTTTGCTCATATTTTGCTCGCTGTTATGTTGGGTATTTGTATGGGTAGTTTGTATGGATGATCACGTCTATTTTCGATCCTCTGCCTTTAATTTTCATCCTCCTTTCCATTTCTCCCCGTTTTTCTTGACAAGCATAGCTCAGCAACTATAGAGTCGCGTGTGTAGGTGTGTTATCTTTATGCCTTTTTTATATCTTTATCAAGTGCGAGGATGCGTACGATGTTTGTCACAAATGGAGTTGGATTTGCTCAGCCTCAAGTTATGCATGTTCAGAAATTGATGGGTGGGCCCTCTGAGCCTACGGTGCACTTACCGTCTGCTCTGCCCCGTTTATCTAACGCTTGTGCAGCTCCTGCGCCCACTCTTTCATATATGCCGTTTGTCCCTCTGCGTGCGGCCCTCCCTGCTCGGTTTAGTACAAATGCTCGGTCCTCTTGGCCTCTCATGGGGCATAAACCGGGTGTTGAACCCAGTCATGTGAGTGACGATGAAGAGACTGAGGTCGATCGACTCGATGAGACTGCGCAAGAACCGGTGCCTAACCGTAAAACATTACTGCCGCTGCCAAAAGAGATCCATATACCTAAAGCTGTGCCAGATACGTTGCACCGAATAGAAAACGGTGTACATCAGCTGGGTGATACCGTAGGGCATATGTTCTCACGCACCAGTGACGGTAACGAGATGACGTTAACCGTTGTCGACCATTTAAAGGACTGCTACCCAAGCTGCCCTGTTGGCCTTACCAAGTATAAAGTCGATCATGATGACTTTACAGGTAAACGCACGTTGCATGTGAACACGGAATTCGTTGAAGATGATTATTCGCTCTATCACCGGCTTATGCGTGACACGGTTTATGCGCAGTGGGTTGATGTGACCGGTGATGGTGATTTAGAGCTGCATATTCAGATGCACTTGACTGAAAACCGTGAGGGGCCGGGTCCAGCATGGGAACATTGGCTCCGAGAGCAGTCTGGTCTGCCCAAGCATCTGATTGATGAAGTGGTTTCGATTGGCGGAGAGATGCGCAAGCAGGTGTTTAAAGCACATGTCGAAGATGCCGTTGAGGTGATCTTTACCTCAGTGCGAGAGCTGTTAAACGTGAGCCCTGAGCTTCATGATGCCCCGCTTCGAATTCAGTACCTTTCTAATATTGAGTCACTGAATGAAGATCAGGCCTCTGGAACGGTAGGCGATTGGCTGGAGAGAATCGACGGGATCATCGAAGAGGGCGAAAGCAGGGTGCTGCTCGATGCGCTGGCCAAAAATATTGATGTCTGGAAAGACGCCACCAAGAGTGCTCAGAAAGCTCTGAATCGTTTTGGCAACATGATCATTAAAGAGTGCATGAACCCAAAGGTGGTGCAGATGCTGAATGAAGTACGAGCCCAAGGCGGTTTGGAAGTCGTCGCGATATTGATCATACTGGCGTTTGATCAATTCAGTGAACGGTAAGGGGTGCTGTGCGAGATGTTGAGCGAGATATTGTGGAGATATTGTGACACCCTGCTTAATCGGTGATAGTATCGCTGTACGAACCCATTCATAGAGTGGACAACAGAAGATTAGAAAAGGGGGATACCTATGCGACGGTTTGTACTCACAGCTTGCTTAACAATGGGTCTGACAGGCGTGACCTCAACAACTCATGCGGCACTGTCCGCATCTTCACCTACGACCACTGGATTGGGTGATACGCTGACCCCCTTTGGGGCGGAGCGGTCAGGCAATGCAGATGGTACGATTCCTAGCTGGGAAGGTGGCCTCGCGGCTGCTGATATTCCCGCCAGCTACAAAGGTAACGGTCAGCACCACCCAGACCCTTATGCTGGAGATAAGCCTCTTTTTACGATTACAGCTCAGAACTATCGCCAATATAAAGATCAGCTCTCTGCAGGTCAACTCAAGCTTTTTGAGACCTATCCAGACACCTTCTCAATGCCCATCTACCCCTCGCGCCGCTCTCACAGCGCCCCTGACTGGGTGATTCAGAGCACACTTCGAAATGCTCAACACGCTAAACTGGCGGCGGATGGAAATGGGATTGATAACGCTTATGGTGGTATTGCGTTTCCTCAACCCGCCAACGGTCTTGAGGTCATCTGGAATCATATCGTACGTTGGCGTGGCAGTTATGTGGTACGAGACTCTTCAGAAGTGGCTGTGCAGAGCAGCGGGCAATATGTGCTGGTCAACAGTCATACCGAGGTTGACTTTCTCTACTATCGAAAAGAGGGCAGTGCCGATCAGCTTGATAACATGCTCTTTTATTATCTGAATACGGTTAAAAAGCCGGCGCGTCTTGCCGGTGGTGCAACCT
>JAYPBG010000035.1:0-3427 GCA_038124075.1 Gammaproteobacteria bacterium | reverse complement strand
TGAAAAATTGAATCAAGGGGCTGAGCCGCGTCAGGCATGGCTCTATAATGCAGGGCTACGACGTGTGCGCCGTGCCCCCAACCTCGCGT
Organism: Gammaproteobacteria bacterium; assembly: GCA_038124075.1. GTDB lineage: Bacteria > Pseudomonadota > Gammaproteobacteria > Pseudomonadales > JAYPBG01 > JAYPBG01. Next base: position 3,338 of record JAYPBG010000035.1, on the reverse strand, counting down.
TTGATGCGCCTATTTCTGAATCAGAAGGTTTGAGAACTGCGGATGATACCGATATGTATAACGGTTCTCCTGTACGTTATCACTGGACATTAAAAGGCAAAAAAGAGCTGTATATCCCATATAACAACTACCGACTGGGCTCGAATGAGTTAAAGTATGATCAAATTTTGCAAAAGGGGCATATCAACCCTGAGCACACACGCTATGAGCTGCATCGTGTATGGGAAGTCGAGGCCACTTTAAAAGAGGGAGAGCGGCACATCTATGCGCGTAGAACCTTTTATCTGGATGAGGACAGCTGGAGTGTAGCCGTTGCAGATCAGTATGATGGGCGCGGGCAGCTTTGGCGTGTAAGTATGGCTTATTTGAAAAATTATTACGAAGTCCCAGTCACTTGGACGACGTTGGATGTTTACCACGACTTACAAGCGAAGCGTTACCATGCCCAATTTTTAGATAATGAAGAGAAGGCGACACTGCAATTTTCTTATGATGCGCCCAGTGCATCGCAGTTTCAGCCTTCTGCATTGCGCCGATTAGGCCGTCGTTAATGATCTTAATTATCGCTGCTTTGACTATTTTTTTTGGTGACTCGCTCACGCATGACCTCGTTGAAGGCCATCACAACCTCATAATCAAATTGTGATCCTGAGTAGGCGTTGATCTCCTTGATGGCTCGGATCAGCGAGCGTTTGTAGTTTCTGTCAGAGCGTTGGTTGATCATTGAGTAGAATGAGTCGATGACGGCAAGGATTTTTGCCCCCGTGGATATTTGGTTGTCCACGAGCTTGTTGGGGTAGCCTTGCCCGTCAGGGCGTTCGTGATGTTGAAAGATATAGGTCGCAGCGTCGCCCCACCCTGGAATACGATTTAACCATTCATAGCCGAGTAGAGGGTGCACCTTCATCGACTTCTCTTCCATAGGGTTTAGTTTTGACTGTTTTTGTAAAATACTGTCTGAAATAAAAGTCATGCCGATATCATGCAGATAGATTGCGGCCTTAAGCTGTGTCTCATCAAGGGGAGGCGTTAACTTTCTGTTGATCGCTAAGCCTAATGAGAGGAGCTGTTGGCTTCGGTTTTCCCAGTATGGTGTGCGGTCATCGATAAAGCGTGACATGACGTTAAAGAATCCCAGATCTTTGTCGGACTCTTCGCTATTAGTGCTCTTGCTCTCAGGCCGTGTTTTATGTTCTTCATGCTGGCCTGCTGTAATTCCTGCGGTGTCTTGAGGGTGCGTGATCGGAATGCCTTCGATCTCATCCCCTGCAACCTCTTTGATGACTTGGGCTGCGGTACGGTCTATCTCTTGAGCAGAGGCACTTTTTAACCGTAGATATTTCTCTTCTTGGCTGTGTAGCTTTTCAACAAGGCAGGCGTCTAATTTTTCAAATTTAAAGAGTTGTTCAGTACATACTTTAAATAGGTCAAGTGCGAGCAAAAGGGCCTCTTTAAGCATGCTGGAGAACCCAATCTCCGCTGCGCGTACGGCAGAAAAAACATCCTCTAAAGTATGTATAAACTCCGAAAGAGGTGTTAAAAAGCACATTCGACAGTTGCCTTTTAACGTGTGCAGTGTTCGGAAAATAGCATGAATGGTGTTCGCATCTTTAGGATCCCGCTCTAGAATGACCAGGTCATGCTCAATGCTTTCGATACTCTCTTTTGTGCTGAGAAGAAAGTCTTCAGCAATATCCTCATCTAGCGTGTCCGGAAGCTCAAAGTCAACAAAATTGCTCATGAATGTACTCGCGTTTTAGTAGCCTATAATAATCATTATTGGTTGGCTAAATCTATCTGCTCAATCTATTTGTATTGGCACTTTGGAGTTGAATCCACGTCTTTTTACTGGCTCCATTGCTCTATTTAAGCTTAGTATAATAATCAACATGTAAGATGGTTATTTGTTCGCTGATCTAGATATGTTCTTTTGCATGTTGCAGAGTCAGCTCTTGATCAAAAAGAGCGCTCTCCTCTTCTGCTTCGCGGTGATATCTCTCAGTATCGTGCGTTTCAGAAAAGAAATGTAAAAACATGCAGGCCTCTTTCATCGCCTCTTTTGCATAAGGGCGGCGTAAAAAGTTGAAGAAAAGGTAGTGCGCGTCTGGGTGTTTATCCTTAGAGTAGAATGCTGTCGCATAGTCATGGTTCATGCTTTGAAGGCGCTGAGCCAGTAGAACGGACTGTGTAAAGAGGGGGTCGACTTCGCCCGCGGTCAAAAACATCGGTGGAATGTTGTTGTGAAGGTGACGCAAGGGGGAGGCGATTTCCACCCACTCGGCAAACTGTTCACTGCTGTAACCGAGAAAAATTTCGCAAAACTGTTTGCTGACGGTCGGTAGATAAGAGAAGAGCCCACGCTCTAGATCAAAAGCGCCATAGATCGACAATAAGCCTTTTATTTGTTCAACATCAATTGACGGTTTTAGGTAGAGTGCATTGCAGAGATAAGGGTGGCCCAGCGCTGTTGCAAAGGTTGTGGCTAAGTTAGCACCGGCGGTGTCACCTGCGAGGAAGATGCGCTTGCGATCACCGTTAAACTCATGGCAGTTCTGGAGTACCCAGGTGGTTGCAAGGCTGATGTCTTGCACTTGTTGCTGATAGAGGTATTGTGGGGCTAACCGGTAGTTGATATTAACAACAAGGTAGCCTTGTGCTGCTACGCGCTGGCATACGCAGTGCAGCATGCTCTTATCGCCATTGATCCATGCGCCTCCATGTATAAAAATCACGACGGGGAGAGGGCCGGCTTCAACCGGTGTCTTGCAGTAAATATCCATCTTCTGCTGTGCGTGAGCGCCGTACGCCTGGTCGCGTACCATTTGAATGTTGGGTGCCAGCGGCAGTGCGAACAGTGCTTGCGCGGCGAGAAATTCAAGTGGTTGGGAAAGCCCTTTAAGTGTGTAGCCTAATAGTGGCGGTATAACTTTCATCTTAGCTGTCCGAATTCCCTATCTGCATTGTCCCTAAATCCAGCTGGCCACAGCGTTGCTCGGTGTCTTATGCCGTTACAGACACGCTTGCGGTGCACTTGACTACATAACATAGCAGAAAACCGCATGGTTCAAAGTTAAATTAGACATTTCTTAAAAGAAACCTATTTTGCTATAAAGTTCCCTTAAGCATCAGTTATTTAAGAGAAAAACGGGAATGGTTAAAGAGTGTGCGTTTTTAACGGGTTGATTTTAAAAGGTGCTATGAATCTGATTTTTTTCGATCAGGTTTCTTGATTCAAGAAAATGGGAGCTTAAAAAACCGGAGCCTAAAAAAGTACACCCTGAACTAAAAAGGGATGTTTAAGGGGGCACCCAGGAAGGGACCATGTCCATGTCTAAGGA
>JAYPBG010000034.1:15566-17782 GCA_038124075.1 Gammaproteobacteria bacterium | reverse complement strand
TAGCCTTCTACGCTAGCTGTATGAATTGTTGCACTTACGAGTTGAATCCAAGCATTTATATATAAATTCCTCTTACAGCTTATATAACAGTCTAGACTTTTCTGAAAATTTGACACATCTTCTTGTTATTGAAGAATGGGTACGAAATAGGGCTTGAGCAGGCAATACTGATGAGCCTATAAGGCGTTCATTATGGGAAAAGATGTTAAGCAAGAGGATTTTTCACCATCCGAATACAGGGAGTTTTCTCAGCGGGTTTGTCGTCAGTTGGGTGAGTTTAAAGCGCTTTTAAAGCGCCCTCGCTTTGGTGAAGGGGATACAACCATTGGCGCTGAACTTGAGTTTTATATCATCTCTAACAGTGGTGTGCCATTGCCGTGCAATCAAGCACTGCGCAATCAATCTGAACGCCATGAGGGTGGACTGGATGGGGGCGGGTCGCTTCAACTGGAGCTTAACCAGTTTAACCTTGAGTACAATTTGCCGGTGAAACCGCTGGCAGGTAGACCCTTTACGGCGCTTAAGCACTCCATTGAGAAGCGGCTTCGGTTGCTCAATCGTGATGCGATGATCTTAGGGGGGCGCGTTATCGCTATTGGTATATTACCCACCCTTAAAGAGGAGCACCTGCAGGCAAAATATATGACGGATATAGCCCGTTATCGCGCCCTATCAAAGAGTTTAAAACGGCAGAAAGGGGGACCGTTTAGGGTCCATATTGATGGTGATGACCCCATCAAGCTGCTCTGCAATGATGTCACATTAGAAGGGGCCAATACATCGTTTCAGGTGCATCTTCGTGTGAGTCCAGAGAAATTTGCAGCGACCTATAATGCAGCACAGCTGGTGACGCCCATTGCCTTAGGTGTGGCGACCAACTCACCCATACTGTTGGGTCATAAACTGTGGGAAGAGACACGCATTGCACTGTTTAAACAGTCGATCGACAGCCGGGCTGAGCACAGGGGTAGGGATCGTTCGGGCCTGTTTGAACCCCCGCGTGTTCATTTTGGCCATGGTTGGCTGCGCAAAGGCGCCTTTGAGCTATTTTCGGAAGCGGTGGCGCACTTTCCACCGTTGCTGCCTATATTGAGTGAGCCTGAAACATTCGCTGAGATTAGCAGGCAGGAGGGGGATGTACCGTCATTGAGTGAGCTTCGATTGCATATGGGCTCGACGTGGCCCTGGAATCGAGTGATTTACGATCCGAGCGATGGGGGGCATCTGAGAATCGAAATGCGCGCGCTGCCTGCGGGCCCTACGCCGGTAGATATGGTGGCCAATATGGCCTTTTTGATCGGCATGATACAAAATGTTGCTGATAATATTGATCACTATATAGAAGGTTTAACATTCCATTGCGCAGAGCGAAATTTCTATAGAACAGCAAAATATGGGTTCGATGCGGAGCTGGCATGGTTGGATCGAAGCACCGGTCGATTGGCGGCAAGGCGCCTAACATCACTGGCTGAGCAGATGATTCCTGTGGCTGAAAAGGGGTTGTGTGCCAGTGGTGTTGAGCCAGATGAAGTTCAGCGTTATTTGAAAGTGATCGAACAGCGCGTTGAGTGCCAGATGACTGGTGCACGTTGGCAAAATCGCGTCTTGAGCCAAAGTGGTTCAGATGGAGCGGCTTGTCGTTTTAAAAGAATGTTAAATAGCTATTGTGATCGAGCGGACAGCGGGCTTCCTGTTGCGCAGTGGGCGATGTAACGGATGGAGGGTACAGAACGCTACAGAACTGGAATTAATCATGTATACTGAAGAGAGTCTTATTTTATTCAAAAGCCTCTTTGATAAGCGCTTTGATAAGCACTTTGATAAGCAAGATAATAAGGCATGGGTGCGAAATAACGTTGACATTCTCCGCTCCTGAACTCGCTTTGCGCAGACATGCATCCGCTTCAAATGTCAACGTTATTTCGCACCCATGCCTAAGCAAAAACAGTATGTAATAAGTAATAGTAATAAGTAAAAGCTAACATAATAGAGCAAGAGAATAGAGCGCGTGGCAAAACGAGAAGAGTTATTGACGGTCTGGCGGGATCCGAAGCCAAATGATATTGCCGACACGGTTGAGGCGTTCATCGATCAGCTGAGCGGTGCTACGGCTATCTACCAACATGGGCGTCAAGCCGGTGCCCGGCGTGCGGTCGTCACCTTGTTGCATGGCAATGAACCGTCAGGACTGAAAGCTTGCTTTCAGTGGTTGAAAG
>JAYPBG010000034.1:14360-15556 GCA_038124075.1 Gammaproteobacteria bacterium | reverse complement strand
CCCCTTCATGACACCTTATTGATGATCGCTTCAGTCGAGGCCGCTAAAAAAAAGCCTATGTTTACCCATAGGCATCGAGTCAACGAACGAGATCTGAACCGCTGTTTTCGAGCGCCCTTTGATGGCGATGACCAAGGCATGCTTGCGGCTGAGATTTTAGCGGCTTTAGATGACTTTGCGCCAGAGTGTGTGATTGACCTGCATAATACCTCAGGTGATGGCCCCTCTTTTTCTGTCGCTATCTCATTGAGCAATCAACAGATGGCGTTGGCCAGCCTTTTTACCACTCGTTTGGTGCTCACTGATCTTCGCCTTGGGGCGATTATGGAGTGCAGTACTGAGCAGAGACCGATTATTACCATCGAGTGTGGTGGTGCACAAGAGAGCAAAGCCGATAATGTTGCATACAAAGGGTTGCAGCGGTTCTTTACACAGCCGGATGTCTTAACCTTGGAGTGCTGTGAGACGGGGCTGGAGATTTTTACAACACCGGTGCGGGTTGAGCTAAAATCGGGTGTCACTCTGACCTATGGTGGTGCTTTGCCCATAGGTGTGGATGTTGCGCTGGATGAAGATATCGAGCGCCTTAACTTTCGAGAAGTCACAGAAGAGATCTCTATTGGTCGAGTCGGTGAACGTGGTTTGGATGCATTTGTTGCCCGCAATGCCAGTGGGCACAATATTATTGCCGATCTGTTTCAAGTAGAAGAGGGGCGTTTGGTGCCTATTCGGCCCCTGAAGCTGTTTATGGCGACGGCCAACGCAACCGTGGCTAAATCAGACTGCTTATTTTATGCAGTCTGTGCAAAAGGCAGGTCGTTATAAAAAGATCGTATAAAAAGATATCACAGGGCTGCTGTATTGTGGCTGCATGGCTAGCCAGTGGCCTTGAAGAGTACCGTTGCTTGAAGCGTCAAGTGCAGACATGCCTATCGAAACAGTTGCTATAGTTAAAGGTATAAAGAAGGGTTGGTTTAAGGAATACAGGTAGGCAGATGGAAAAAGAGGCTCCCACCAGTTTGGTTTTGTATATACCCCCTGAAGGGTGTATGGATACGCTTAGCAGCAGCAAGGTGGGTTGGGTGGCGCCACATATGCTGAAGGACCCCTTTGAAAACTCCATTCGTACCACACTGGGTTTTGATCGCAGCCAACTTGAGCGAGAGATGATTGCAAAAATCACGAGCATGATCTTT
>JAYPBG010000034.1:8003-14350 GCA_038124075.1 Gammaproteobacteria bacterium | reverse complement strand
AAAAGGCGATTCGACGCTGGCGCAATGAGGACCGTTTTCATACGGAAGATGAGGTAGGTGCCGCGCTGGTTGATGTGGTCCCTGGGCTGGTTGGGCAACACTACGAAAAGATTATTAACTATATGGGGCGGTGGCAAGCCTTCTCCACAGAGGTTCGGTTAATCAGAGCGTTTGAAACGCCAGATTCAGTGGGTAATTGGGCAGAGTTTGCGGGCGCCCATGCAGGCATAGCGATTAAGCTGCGGGTAGGTAAGGGCCATATGATGGTTGACCCGAAGCCTGTGGCCTATCGTCAATCCCGCTGCTTTGTGACGGCACTTAAAGATCAGGTGAGCATAATACTAGGCGATGTATCGGAATCGCGTGAAACGCATTTTTTTGACCAGCTGTTGGTGAAGCCGCGCTACCTTAGTGCTCAAAAAGAGTGGCGTACCTTCTTTCTGCCCGACCATTTTCAGATGAGCGGTGGAGATGAAGAGGATGGCGCTTATAATGAGTATACCTACCCCTACAGTGAACACCCTACGATCAATGAGCATGCTATTACACACAAGGCGTTTGACCCCTCTGAAGTGCTTGCTGTCTACCTGGGTGCCGGTGTCTCAAAAATGCTCAGCGAAGAGGTGGTTCAGGTATGCAGGTCAAAATACCCTCAGGCGAAACTCTTTAGAGGACACCCAAAAGAGAGTGAGTATGAATTGGAGTTTAAGCGTATTTAGAGCACCCATTTAGAGCACCCTTCGAACGCCTCCCCCTCTTTTGGTGCTGACGATCACTATTTTGCTATACAATTTTGAGTTATACTTGCCGCAATCGTCATAACCTATTACAACCTATCACTGGGTATGACCAGCGCTTTCTTTCTAATTCATCAGAGCGTTAATTGGAGTTTTTTCATGTTAGAAGATCTCTTGACTGCGATCGGCCGTATTGAGGCACTGCAGACACAATCTTGGGGTATGGTCATTAATAAGAAACATTTGGCTAAAACGCAAGAGAAGCCCCTCTTGGACCGTGTTTCGAACCTACTGTCAGTAACCACCGAGCAGGGTGGTACAGTGATTAAGTTTGATCCTGCTTTGAAAGATGCTGATCGTTGGGCGTTGATCGAAGTGGATGGGGGGGAGCCTAATGCCAAAACGTTGAAGGCGCATCGACAGCGTTATACGGGGCGTGGTCAAAAAATGCCCATTGAACAGCTGCCGCCTGTTGGTGATATGGTGCCTAAGAGCAGTGTTGTGCTGTGTGATATGGAGGATGGCTATCAGGTCGCAACCTTTACACCTCATATCAAATTGCCTGTTATTGGTGATATTGCGAAGCGCCTGACGGGGCGTATTTGGTATGACGTTGAGAGGCAATACATTGAGCGTATCGTCGTTCAGAATGAAGATAAGCTCTCTCCGGTGCCAGGGCTCTCTATTTCTCAACTTCATCTAGGTATGACGTTTGCGCTGGTCGATGGTGGTCGTCAAGAGGGCGACAAGCACCCTATTGTGCTTGTCGAGTCTGAGTTGTTGGTGATGGGTAAAAAGCTTTTTAAAGCCTTTAATCAGATTTCACACTATGCATACAGTGGGCACTGGCTGGCTTAGCGGCTCTCTCTATTTAAAACCCTATTTAAAACCCTATTTAAAACCCTATTTAAAACCCTATTTAAAACCAGCCCTTCATCACCTCGATAAAGGTTTCCGGTTTTTCAGAGTCTGGTTCATTGTCTAAATGTTCATCTTTGAATTGTGGGCGTTGTGCTTTTTGCGCGCGCGTGTCATGTTTTGACGCGTGCGGTTCAAACGTGTCCCTTGGCTCATTAACGTTTGATGAGCTGCCCAGGGGCGCTGTCGATGTAGAGCCCTTGCTCAGCCAAGCATTAAGGTTGCTAAGATCCTCTTTGTTCAGCACCCCTGCGGCGCGCTTTAATCTTAGTGTGTTTAAAATATAATCATACCGCGCGTTGGAGTGGTCTTTATAGGCGCTGAACAGCTCTCGCTGCGCTTGAAGCACCTCTGAAACGTTGCGGGTGCCGACTTTATAACCTTTCTCAACCGCTTCTAATGCCTTTTGATTGGATATGATCGCAACATTCAGTGCTTCAATTTGGTGGACTGACGTGACGACACTTCGAAAGGCTTTACGGGTATTGCCTATGACCTCTTGGGATATCTGTTCAACCCGGTATTCTGCTTCACGCATCTGAAATTTTGCTTGGCGCTCGTTGGCACTGATGCCGCCACCGCTAAAGATAGGCACATTCAGTGTGATCCCAATAGACGATGATTGGGTATCCCCTTGGTCGAGGGTCGATGTACGGCCATCAGCAGATGATTGGGAAAAGCTTGCTAAGAAGTCGATCGTAGGGGCATGGTTGGATTTTTTTACCCTGTGGTTATGCTTTGCCGCTTGTGCGGCAAATTTCGCGGCTTGCAAATCAAGGTTGTTTTTGCGGGCCGCGATGACCCAAGCCTCAGAGTCGTCGGGCTCGGGTGAGGTGATGGGGAGGTGTGTTGGCAGAGGGGTTATCTCTATGCCCGGTTGGCGCGTCATCTGCTCCAGATCTTCTACGGCACCGCGAAAAAAGTTTTCTGCGGAAAAACGAGTCGATTGAGCCAGATCGAAGATTGCCTGGGCTTCGTAGACATTTGTGCTGCCGATTAACCCCTTTTGAAATCGTTTTTGAGTAGCGCGAAGCTGTTTACGGATGGCGCTCTCCTCGTTGCGTGTAAACTCCACCTGCTCCCACGCTTTTAACGTGTTGAAATAGGTGTCGGCCACCCTGAGTATCAGCTCTTGTTGAGCAAGTTGATACTCAATTTCTGCTTGGTCTGTAACCGCTTGTGACTGCTTATAGCCGTACCAGCGATCCAAACGGAACAGGGGCTGCGTAACGTTAAAGGCGGTATCTGTGACTGTAAAAGAGGTTTCTACAGAGCCTTGGGCTGAGGTGGCACACTCTGAAAAGCCGTCAATCTCCTCGGTTGTGAGATCACCGCTGAAGATGCCATTATCAACACTGCAGTTGAACGTATCGGTTACAGAGAGGTTCAGCAAGTTGGCATTGTTTAATGTGCTGCTGTTGTTGCCGTCGACATCGTAGTTCACCTTTGCGTGGCGTGCATTTAAGCTGATTTGAGGAAGAATGCCGGCCAAACCAATCTTTTCAGCTTCTCGATTGGATAGGTATTTGGCGCGTTGTGCAGACCACTCGGGCTCATTTTTTATGGCCAGGCTATATACGTTAAGTAGATCGGCCGCAAGGGCTGTGGTAGGTGCCCACAGCAGGCTCATCAGTGAGAGTGATGTGGCCAGTCTGATGGTTGATCGTCGTGCCCGAATAGGCCTTAAGTTGTTCATATTGTTTGTGTTGTTCATATTTTATTCGCTGTGTAGGTTGTTTGTACGGTTTGCTTTATTTGATCTATAGAGTATTTGATCTATAGGGTGTACTGAGTGTATTTGGTATGTTTATATTGAGTGTATTTGGTGCCATTGGTTGAATCCCAACTGATGTGTAACGTCACTGTTTGGCTATTTTTATTGATCATAACATACTCTTTTCCAAAAGTGAGTTGTCAAAATGTTATTAGGAATGAATAAGATGGGTGCCAGGCGTCATGAGAGAGATAAGGTAAGGTGGATTTGGTGACAGAAGAGACGTATACATTGAGTGATCTGCGTTATTTAATTAACCGCTTGAGAGACCCCCAGAGCGGCTGTCCATGGGATATTAAACAGAATTATCGCTCAATTATTCCCCATACCCTTGAGGAGGTCTATGAGGTGGTTGATGCCATTGAGCGGGAAGATTACGGTAATCTCGAAGAGGAGCTGGGTGATCTGTTGTTGCAGATTGCGCTTTATTGCCAATTTGCTGAAGAGGAGGCGCGTTTTGGTATAGAGGATGTGATCTCTGGATTGGTTGAAAAACTGATCCGTCGACACCCTCATGTGTTTCCAGAGGGTACTTTGCAGAGCAAAGTGGATCCTAACAGTGCCAACAGTGTGACGACAGAGGATGTACAGCATCGCTGGGAGGCGATAAAGCGTGCGGAGAAAGATCGGCTCAACGCACGCGTACCCGAAACAGAAACAGCGGCATTTAGGTCAATACTGTCGGACCTGCCTACCGCTTTTCCCGCCATGTTGCGTGCCCTAAAAATTCAGAAGCGCGCCTCCAAAGTGGGTTTTGACTGGAACAGCCTTGATAAAGTGATTGAGAAGTTGAATGAAGAGGTCCAAGAGCTGCAAGTGTTGCAAGCACAGTTGCACAGAGGGGGTGCGCAAGAGCGTGCGGAGTATTCTGACAAAGATAGGCGTGCGGTTGAATCGGAAGTAGGGGATATACTGTTTGCCTGCGTTAATATTGCCAGAACGCTTAAGGTCGATCCTGAAGCAGCGCTCAGATCGACCAATAGAAAGTTTGAGCAGCGTTTTCACTATATTGAGAAAACCGTGAAAGCGCAGGGCAGTTCGATTGAAGAGGCGACGTTGACGACGATGGAGCGTCTTTGGCAAGAGGCTAAAAAAAAGGTTTAACTTTTTTCGATTTAAGAGTAGAGTGTGCCAAGTTGATGAGTCTAACATATCTAAGGAGTAGGAGAATTTCAGATGAAGTTAACAGTTTCAGCAACAGCGCTTTTAGCCGCTCAAGGTTTCAATTTGAACAGCCAGAATGGAAATGGTTTTGGTCTGTCTAAACACTCACTTTCCGGCGCGTGTCCGGTAAATCATGATACCTCTGGTTCAGCATCCGGTACGGCTCAGCCATTTTTACGTTCAGCGAACAGTCATACACACTCGCCTTTAACGGCGCTACGGGCCGTCGATGATTCAGGCAGTGATCACCCTGTTGAGGGTGATGCACCCGAGGAAGGGGAGGGTGAGGCGAGCCCAGGCTCATTATTGAGTGATGTTAAGGCGTTGGTTGGAAAGTACCGTGATCAGATTCAAAACGATGTCGAAGATTATGGAACAAGAGTTTCTAAAGATGTTGAAGATTTGATTGATGCTCAGCAAAACCTAATGAATGCTCATCTTCATGAAGGGCTGGAAGAGCTCTCCGACAAAATTGATGAAATTATCGAACAGATACATAACATGACAGGCACCGTACAAGAGGCGCATGATGAGGCGTCTGAGATGGCTGATGAGGTCGTTGATTGGGTTAAATCAACCACTCAGTTCGCGAAAGCGCATGCACCAGAGTTCCTTAAGCCTGATGAAGCAGAGGTGGATGAGGTAACATCGCAGAGCGGTGGTGAACCGTCGTCTAAGCCTGCTGGTTTTTTTGCGCCCATATGGCAGACATTGGCATCGCTGCTGGGCTTAAAGACTTCGAATGAGGGTGAGGGCTCAACCAATTCAACCAATTCAACCAATTCAACCAACTCAACCAATTCAACGCTCCCAGTATGAGTTGAGGGCTGTTGGCGTGATGCGTATCGAGCGATAAAGCAGGCGTCTGGAGCTTTAGAAGGGCGCCTGTAACAAAGGCGCCCGTGTTTTTCTGGGCTTAACACCCTTTTTTATCGCTCTTTTGCTCTCTTAGTGCGTCTGTGTATATCCAATCCATCGCTTTTGCAGGTGACAACAGCTTGCAGTAGTGTTTGCCGTCACTTGCAGGAATGGGGTGGTCCAGTGCGGTTTTCATTGTATGAGAGTCCAGGACTCTTTGCATATTCCCTTCGCTCTGTTCCTCTAGATTGTATTCCAAGTAGGACCAGATCCAAGCAGGGCCATTGTTATGCTCAATATCGCGTCCAGCGACCAGTTTAACGCCATGGTCCAGGTAGCGGTTTCGAACCCTTTCAGGGGCTTTGGCAAGCGCCCATTTTATTGTCTGAGCATTTAATTTGCTGCAAATATTGGGTATCTCGCTCTCAGGAAAAGGGCGGTCGATGCCGAGGCCTTTTAATATCGCTTGGCGGGAGTTGAACTTTATTCGCAGCTCTTTTGCCATATTGGAGACGAGTGGGTTATCAAATGTGTCGAGCTTCTCGTATACAGCCTCTGTGACGGTGGTGACATTGAGTGGCTGAGTGTGAGAAGAGCTGTTTGGGTCAATATGAGGGTGATAGAAGTGTGGCTCTCCCTCTTTTGGAAAAAAGTTGATGTACCATGTCTGATGGAATTCATCATGCGCATCCAGCTCGGCGCTGTCGACGTGCGCTAAACCGGCTTGAGCCACTTCAGACCATTTTGAGCCGATGGTACACTCTTCACCCTCTTCAGAGAGATGGCAGGGTGGATGCAGGTGGTAGCTGCCCTCCAGTTGCATGGCTTTGATGATGGGGTTTAAAAAAGTTTCTGTTTCATTCACCTTTGACAATATGGCTTGTTGAGCCTTATTG
>JAYPBG010000034.1:2521-7993 GCA_038124075.1 Gammaproteobacteria bacterium | reverse complement strand
ATTGTTATCTCTCTGATGGGGCCCTGTCTGGTGGGTGGCTAAAAACTCAGAGATGGTTTCTGCGACTTGAGTGCGGGCGTGCTCTTCGGAGATCTCGGGTTTTAAATCGTTTGCTTGAACGGTGGGTGGGACTCTGCCTGTTGCAAATTGCATATGATTCATGCCTTCTACAACGACCACTGCATGTTGCAGTTTGGACTCATCTGTAGAACCCTGTTTGGTAATGTGGTGATACATGTCTTCGGCAATTCTACCTACACGAATAAGGCCGTCCAGGTCACCTGACAGTGTGAGCGTTGGGATTGTGCTGGCAAGATTGTCTTTTTTGCGCTCACTTCTTAAGGTGTAAGAGCCAAGCAAAATCATACCTGCGACGCTATTTTTTTCTGGATCATCTGGAATTATACTAGGCAGAAAAATACCTGCTAAGGAGTGCCCGGCCAAGAAGATTTTGTCGCCTTGATAGCCTGCCTGTTTTAAAGCTTTAATGGATTTGTCGGTAAGCGACTGGGTTGAAATGGGATTGGCTGTTTTAAAGGGTGAGCTGGGAATGCAGACCCAGACCGATTGTTCTGATGTGTCTTGAATCGTCTCTGCCAGCGCTCTGTATTGTGAGGGAGCAATGTCTGTTCCAGGTAGGAGAACAATAGCACTCTGCTGTTGGTTTTTAGAAGGCCTTTTGGGTGAAATGAGTAGACTCCCTTTGGGGAGGTTTTCGGTATGGACGCCATCTTGAAGGCGGTTTTGGTCATTGCTTTCGACAGAGGGTGAGAGGTGAGCGTTTGTCGATCTGCTAAAAAGCCTAGCGGTATTTAAACGTGCAGGTGTGTTTAAAGGTGGGGCGATTCTGCTCAGTGTTGATGAGGGGGTGATAAGACTTAAAGGTGAACGCCCAGTCTTATGAGGCGGTGTGCGTGCGGGAAGAAAAGCAAGCCGTTGACGATCCATTAAGGTTTGATGCTGTATATATGCGTTGAGTCGGTTCCCTGCTATTAAGCTGTTCATTTGTTGATCCTTTCGATGGGTGTAGCTGTTTATCCGTATGGCGTGGGCAAGTTCCGCACGTCAAGGCCTGTCAAGAAGCATAGGCGGTAGCCCGATTTAAAAGGCTTTTATTTTGCCAGCTTAGAGCGGATCAGGCCAGCTATAGAAGAGAAAAAATAGATCACATAGATGATGAATCATATATGTGATGCAGTTGACAATGACATGAGTGGAACCTTAGTATTGTCCACTCATTTTTAAACGCGTAAACTGTACGCATGGAAATAAAAGGAGTATTCCATAGTGATGAATTATCTGTCAGCTTTTTTAGCCCTTCCCGCCGCAAGCTCTATCGTCAGCACACATAACAATCGCAATATCTGTACCCACTTGAACAGGGCTACACATATGACGCCGCAAGCTCATTTAGCCAAGGTTAGACCCGTGTTGAGCATGTTAAACTCGTTAAAAGGCGGTGTCGCTCAACGCCCGGGTGCTTCACTGTTCGCTTTGAGTATGCATCATGGAGCACCTGATAAAGACATAGAGGGTGAGAATCCATTTGACGAGCTGTTATCCACTGAAGATGGGCGCTTAAATGTATTTGTTTCAGAGGCTTTTCATATTGCCGATGACTCAGCGTTGGAAGGTGAGTTGGAAAGTGAACTGGAGAGTGACAATGCACGGGAGACGGAAGGTGCTCGAGAAGAGGCCATCGTGTCTCATCAACAAGAGCATCATGAGCCTTGTGATGTACGGCCCCGTGACCCTGAACTGTCTGAATTGACCAAGGGTTTTATCGAGCGGTTTAACAGTTTCAAGAAGTTAATGCCTGAAAAGGTGGTCAATACGGTATTTGAAACAGCGAAAGAGCGGATAAAAGAGCGTTGTCAGCCAGGAAGTTACGTTGCAAAGCTTTTATGTAATACGCTGGATATTATCAATGGCTCAGAAACACCCGAAGCTCAAGAGGAGTATCTATACCTTTTACTGAAAGCGGCGGATATTCTTGATCAAACATCGAAAACAGAAGATGAAACAAATCATACCCCTATTTCACTCTACCGCTCCCTGCTTTTGGATGGATTGAATAATTTGCTCTCTTCACCTGAGAACTTTGATATGTTTGGTATTTTAAATGTCTATAAGCGAGCATTTGAAGCTGTAGCAGGCGATAATAAAAATAAAGCGTACGATATGCTCTCAGATTTTAAAGAGGGATTGCTCTCCTCCCTAGGAAGAGAGGATGTGGATAGCCTGGCAACCAAAGTGAAGCTGGTGTTGTATATCGTCATCACGATTGATACTGGGCAGAAAATTGATTCGGATGAGTTTGTAGAAATCTTTCAGAAGCTGGGTGTGATTTTCTCTAAAATTGCACAAACCGTTGGTGGTCAGGCAAATAACCCAATTTTTCAGGATGGCGGTACCAAGCAAGGCCTGATTGAAGCATGTAAAGAGCTTCAGCAATATAACGCACCCATGACAGAAGAGGAAGCCAGAGGGCAGATGGCGACCTACTATGAGCAACAATTTGGTGTTCACTGGGAAAAGAAGATGTTCAAGAGTATTGACTATTCTAATCCTATTAAGACGGGCACGATTGCCGGTATTTATACAGCGGTGACCGCTGATGATCGCCAGGTGATTGTCAAAATTAAAAAGCCAATCGAAGAGAAGTTGGCGATGGAGAAAATTCAAGTCGCTCAGGTGCTTCATGCCGTTTATGAAATCATTCAGGAGGCGGTGAGCGCTTACGAACGCTTAGGACGGCCAGTGCCCGATATTCTATCTAAGGCAAACCTGTTTCAGAGATCTGAGGCATCGACTCAACGTTTTCTTGAGCGCTTTGAAGCCGAGTTAAAGCTGGAAAATGAAGCAAAAGCACTGCATGAAAGCAGCTGTAAAACCCCTCAAATTTTCAGTTATACACCCAACGCTATTGTTATGGAGTATGTGGCGGATGGGGTCACCCCGTTTGAGTTTATAGAGATCAGCGACCGAACAACACCGGTTAACTACGCTAAAGCATCGGATCCAGTAAACGCCGTAACAGGGTGGTTGAAGACCCATTACCCATTTGATGTGAGCGACATCAAAGTCATTAAAACGAACGCATCGAATCTCTCTTCTGTTCAGGTACGTTTTAAAGAAGGGAGCAATGAAGTCATGAACTTCAATGTTAAAAAAGAGCGCTCTGGTTGGAAGGTTGTGCCTAGGGAGACGTATGTTGATTTTTCTCAAACGGCGCGTGAGCGAATAGCAACGCAGAGTATTGCAGATCTGATTAAGCAGCTGCAAGATGGCTTGCTGAATTGCGATGCGCATGCAGGTAACTTTATTATTGCGCCCGGTGATAAGCCAGGTGCTAACGAGTTTTATCATATCGATTTTGGATTTACTGCAACCATTGATTCAAGTGAGAGCAAACTGGCGTGGAATTTTGTCAAAGGCTTGATCTTTAAGAATGAAGAAGATATCGCTAAAAGCTATTTGGATATGACCGATCGTGGACGCACCCTGCCTCAAGCCGATTATGATCAAGCGGTAAAGCAATTTGGAGATGTGCTCAAAGTATCTGAATATACCAAAATGTTGACAGAGAACCCTGATGAAGCGTTAGGGCCTGTTATGGAGTGGTTAGCGGAAGAGAATTTTAATATTGATGCTAAATTTTATGCGATTATCCGCTCATTCAGTGGTGTAGCATCCAATGCTGCAAATATGCAGGGTGGAGGTGACCTTTTACCTCATCAGTTTATGCACCTCTCTAAAGAGTTGCTGGTGGATCAGGTGAGACGTCGTTAAGCATTGGGTGGTGGCTCGGTATGTTGGGAGCACTCAGTGTGCTCCTTCTCTTGCCTTTTCTTCTCTTTTCGTCTGCGTAAGCGGCGCAGAAGTGAAGGCTTGTTGCGCAGATCAATAGCATCTTCTTCATCGATGTTGTTTGGCTTGTTCTTTATAAAGCGCCGTAGCAGCTTCTTCCTATCTCGGGTCACCGCTTTTTTTGCGATCTTTTCCAGCTCCTCCATGGTCGATGCGAGTAGGCCAAGGTTGATTCGGCTCTCAGGGTGGGGGGAGATCATCTGGCGCTGTTGTAGGTTGACCCCCAACGTCATATGGCCGTGCATGGTCAGCTCTTCTAGATTATCCAGAATACCTTCTGCCGTATACGCCTGCGACGTCTGTTGTGGGCCTGTTTTCTCAGTGGGGGTTACCCCTGAAGTAGGAGGTATGTTCATCCTGTCGCTCTAATCAATTTTTCGTACGCTTGGCGAATTTCAATAAATTTGGCCTGTTTTCCCCCTTTATCTGGATGATGTAGAGAGGCTAACTGCCGGTAACGGCGCTCTATCGCTTTTCGGTTGGCGTTTTTTTCAATGCCGAGAATCTCGTAGGCGCTCTCATGTTGGTGGTATGCGTTGAATTTTTGCCAAAAGGTGCGCATCAACGCCTCTACGCTCTCTGCATTCGCGCTATGATAGTGCTCCCAATCGAGGTAAAAATCGGCTATGTTATGGTCATTCGCCGTTAAGGCGTCATCATGCTGAGAGTTTTGTTGATTTTGGGGTGGATCCTCAGTGTGATCTTGCATGGCCGGAGGGTAGAGTACTATCTCTAGGCCTGACGCTGATATAGACAGTTGCTGACCTTGTTGAGCAAAGCGACGCTGCAATTGGTACAGTGCGTTCATTACTAAAAAGTGCTTTTTAAACAGTGTAAGATGGGCCGATGCGGCCTCTTTCTCCTCAAAAGGCCACTGGAACTCATCTAAATGGGTCAGGTAAGTAATGAGCTGATGTTCAGCCCAGCGTTGTGAGCGGTTTAAGAGTGCAGATTGGATAGGCTCTAAGGTGGGGTTGTTTTCCATCTCTTAAGCGTAGCTGAGGTGACGGCTTAATGAAATGTGGGCATGTGGAAATGTGGAATATGCACAGAATTCGTGGGTAGAGTTGTGGATAACCTTTGGGAAACCGCTTCGAGCCCTTTAGTATCGGGTGGTCTTTAGGTGTGGTTGTTTTTTGATCTCTGCGTATGCTTGAGTGTGGATAAACGATATAAGAACGCAGGGTTTGAGCAGGTGTGATCAAATGGGTGCGATAAAAACAGAAAAAACATTCAGTACAGCAAGCCGTCATATGAGT
Organism: Gammaproteobacteria bacterium; assembly: GCA_038124075.1. GTDB lineage: Bacteria > Pseudomonadota > Gammaproteobacteria > Pseudomonadales > JAYPBG01 > JAYPBG01. Next base: position 2,864 of record JAYPBG010000034.1, on the reverse strand, counting down.
TAGATGTGTTAAGAGTGTAAGAGTGTAAGAGTGTAAGAAAGAAGAGATATAGAGAGAAGAGATATGTTTGAACAGGGTATAACGGTTGATCGAGACGATGTGGTGGCGGCTTTAGCCACAGCTCAAACGCAGGCGGTGTTAGGTACGGCAGTTAATTGGCGAGAAGCCACTGTTCAGCTGCATTGGCGCCCTGAGCAGAGCCTATTGCAGGTTGAGCTGACGGTAGGTTTTCCTTGTGCGACCGTACAGCGTGATGTTGAGTCTGCGCTTGAGGGGCATCTCAAGCGTGAATGCCAGGGAATGAACAACCTACCCGATGGGTATGACGTAACGGTGTGTCTTA
>JAYPBG010000034.1:0-2511 GCA_038124075.1 Gammaproteobacteria bacterium | reverse complement strand
GCTCAGTGCCGCCCCATCGATTCCAAATATAAAGCATATTATTGCTGTTGCTTCTGGTAAAGGTGGGGTGGGTAAATCGACCACGGCTGTCAATATTGCCTTTGCTCTGCAGCAAGAGGGTGCGCGTGTGGGCTTGCTGGATGCGGATATCTATGGCCCCTCTTTACAGATGATGTTGGGGTTGGCAGAGGATGTCAGGCCCGAACTGCTTGGAGGGCAAAGTTGGCGTCCGATCACCGCTCATGGTATTGAAGCCATGTCGATGGCTTTTTTGGTCACGGAACGGACACCGATGTTGTGGCGTGGCCCAATGGTCAGCGGTGCCCTTATACAGCTCTTGAGTAATACGCAGTGGTCCGAACTGGACTATTTGATTGTCGATATGCCACCGGGCACCGGTGATATTCAGTTAACCTGTGTACAGAAGGTGCCCGTGACAGGCGCTGTGATTGTCACCACACCCCAAGATATCGCCTTATTGGATGCAAAAAAAGGGGTCGAAATGTTTAAAAAAGTGGGTGTCCCGATTTTGGGGATCGCTGAAAATATGGCGGTTCATCGCTGCTCTAACTGCGGTCATGAAGAGCACCTATTCGGAGAGGGAGGGGGTGAGCGTATTGCAGCGCTCTACGGTACGTCCTTGTTGGGCAGCCTGCCGTTGGATATGAGCATTCGGCAGCAGGCGGATGAGGGGTTGCCGGTGGTGGCGTCTGATCCAGAGGGGGCTGTTGCAGAGCGGTATCGTGCCATTGCCCGTGCTGCGACGGCTTCCCTGTGGTCTCAATTAACATCGTACAAAGTCCCTGAGATTGAAATATTAAATGATTAGGCGTTGCTATGATTGTGATTGTGATGGTTGATTGGGTATGTTGAAAAAACGTTTCGTTGTTTCAACCGTGGCTGTAGAGAGTGTCTCTATGGGAAGCTTACAGTGCTGTGCAACGGTGTGTGCAATATGCTCAAGATAACAGGGCTCGTTGCACCTGTTTTTGGGGGGGTGCTCGAGGTTTCGAGGTAACAGGTAGGGCGCATCGGTCTCGAGCATCAGCCGATTTAACGGGATGTTGTGAACCATCGCTGCGAGCGCTTGTCCTCTGCGCTCATCGCAGATCCAGCCTGTTATGCCGATATGGCAGTCCAAGTCTAAGTAGTCAAACAGGGCGGCTTGGGTACCGGTGAAGCAGTGAATCACAATTTCATTCAGATCATCTCGGTAGGCTTTCAGCATCTCACTCATTTTGGCATGGGCGTCGCGTTGGTGTAAAAACAGCGGCTTCTTGAGTTCGGCAGCCAATTCCAACTGTTTTTCAAAGGCTCTGATCTGTTCGTCTTGAGTTGAAAAGTTACGGTTAAAGTCGAGACCCGCTTCACCAACAGCCACGACTTTGGGGTGGCTCAGCAGCGCCCTTAGGTCTGAGGGTGTGTTTGTGGACCATGACTTCGCATCGTGAGGGTGTATGCCCGCTGTTGCGTAGAGTGTCGGCCTGTTTGTTCCTTCTCTTTCTTCCTCTCTTTCTTGCCCTTTTTCTGTGGCGATGTTGAGGGCTTGCTCTGAGGCTTCAATGTGAGTGCCTGTGATGATGATGGTGTCGATGTTGTTTTCATGGGCCCGTTTGAGAACGGCATCAAGGTCATTAGATAGCTTTTTGTTGGTTAAGTTTACGCCAATGTCAATCCACTTAAGGGGGGATGGCTGTTCTTTATGCTTCATGTTTCCTTCTCTCTTCGTCTTCATTGTATGCAGACACAATGAGCGTATAGCCATGTTGTGTCAAGTTAATCCCCATCTTTTAGCGCCCCTCTCTCTCTCTTCTTTTAGGATTCTTCTTTTTTAGTTCTCTTTTAAGTCTCTTTTAGAGACTCTCTTTTAGGACACCCATAAATCAAGACCATTTATGGGTGTCCTAAAAAATTTAAAAAATTTCTAAAAAATTTCCACTAAAAAGCTTAACGAACTTTTGGGTGTTGATGGCTGGAAACGGTGCTTTTATCATTGGCGGCAAGCATACCGAAGATCATAAAGAGTACAAAAATAAATACTTTCGGCTGTAGGGAGGATAAAGAGGCAATGGCGGGGCCTGGACAGAGACCTGATAAGCCCCATCCTGCCCCAAATAGAGCGGCACCCAGAATAAGCTTTTTATCAATATGCTTCTTTTGGGGTAGATAGAAAGCAGTACTATAGATCGGGTGTCCTCTTTTGGTTAGTACTCTTTTGGTTATACACCGATAACCTATAAAAGTCGTTGGAACTGCAGTTGCCATGACAAAGATTAATGATGGATTCCAGTGTCCAAAGAGATCCAAAAAGCCTAAAACAACCATTGGGTCTGTCATACCGGAAAGTGATAGGGCGATACCAAAGATAATCCCACAGATGAATGACGATAAGTTTTTCATACGTACCCCCCTACAGAACTAGATGTCTAACAGCATATACGGTGATCATGCCCGTCAACATAAAGATGATGGTTGCTACTATGGAACGCACTGAAAGTCGTGCTATACCAC
>JAYPBG010000033.1:12445-17789 GCA_038124075.1 Gammaproteobacteria bacterium | reverse complement strand
GTGTTGTCCTCTTAGCGGGAATGGCCATTTTAGCGGGAATCGCCATCAGCCCCCGCAGCTGAATGCCTGGCAGCGCCATAACAGACCTGGCCAATGGTAGCAACTCCTCTGGATGAATGCCAGATTTGCTTGTTTCACCATCGATGTTGATCTGAATGAGTATGTTCAAAGGCGAGCGCCCTGTCTCAACCCGCTGGTTGCTTAAGCGCCGCGCCAGCTTCAGTGAGTCGACGGTGTGCAGCCAGTCAAAGTGCTGCGCGACAGTACGGCTCTTATTCGATTGCAGATGACCAATAAAATGCCACTCGATCTGAAGATCACTCAGTGCCACTATTTTCGCTTCGGCCTCTTGCAGATAGTTCTCACCAAAGCGTCGTACCCCAAGGTGGTAGAGCGCTTTGACCGCGTTGGCTGACTGTGTTTTGGATACTGCCAGCAGCTGAACCTCTGGGCGCATGCCATCTGGGCGCTGCTGGCACGCTTGACCCATACGTGTGAGCAGGCGTTCATAGCGCTCAGCTAATGAGTGAGCAGGCTGTGTGGACTGTATGGGCTGTTTGGACATAGTGAGCCTCTTGAATCGTCTCTCATCTCTTCGAATCTTCTCATCATCTCTGTGCTTCTTGCTAAATTTAAGCAGCGAGAGTGTACCAAATAGGCTAGTCTCTCTAAGAGGTGCATATAAAATAATCTATCGAAACACTGTTATCGAAACACTGTTATCGAAATCCTGTTATCAAAATACTATTAAAGCACCTTAATACCTCATGGACCTCTGCAAGCAGCTGACAGAATAAGCAGTAAACAGCAGAAAGTGAAATTGAAATAACATGGCACACTTCAATAAAACGAAAAAAGAGAAAAAAACGCATAGATCTCAATAGGAGAGGGTAGATGGATATAACGGAATTGCTGGCATTCAGTTCAAAAAATGGCGCATCGGATCTGCACCTATCGGCAGGATTACCACCCATGATTCGTGTGGATGGGGATGTACGCCGAATTAATTTACCTCCTCTGGATCATAAACAGGTTCATGGCCTTATTTATGACATCATGAACGATAAACAGCGAAAAGATTATGAAGAGTATCTAGAGACCGATTTCTCGTTTGAAGTCCCGGGTGTGGCTCGTTTCCGGGTAAACGCCTTCAACCAAAATCGCGGTTCAGGCGCCGTCTTTAGAACCATTCCCTCAAAGGTGCTCTCAATGGAAGAGCTGGGGCAAGGTAAAGTCTTTAAAGACATCGCCAGCATACCAAGAGGTTTGGTGCTGGTCACCGGCCCGACCGGTTCGGGAAAAAGTACCACACTGGCCGCGATGATCGACTACATCAACGATAACCGCTATGACCATATCCTAACGATTGAGGACCCGATCGAATTTGTTCATGAGAGTAAAAAGTGCCTGATCAACCAGCGTGAAGTGCATCGAGACACCCTTGGCTTTTCCGAAGCGCTTCGTTCAGCCCTGCGTGAAGACCCCGACATCATCCTGGTCGGTGAGATGCGTGACCTAGAAACCATTCGACTGGCGTTGACCGCAGCGGAGACCGGCCACTTGGTGTTTGGCACCCTGCATACCACCTCAGCGGCGAAGACCATCGACCGGGTCGTCGATGTTTTCCCAGCGCAAGAGAAAGCGATGGTGCGCTCGATGTTATCCGAGTCTCTGCAAGGCGTTATCTCGCAGACACTGCTGAAAAAAGTGGGCGGCGGCCGTGTAGCCGCACATGAGATCATGATCGGCACCCCTGCCATCCGAAACCTGATTCGAGAAGATAAGGTCGCACAGATGTACTCTGCGATACAGACGGGCGGCAGCATGGGCATGCAGACACTCGACCAATGTTTAATGGATCTGCTGCGAAAAGGCCTCTGCACCAAAGAGGATGCGATGGAAAAAGCCAAATCCCCTGAAAACTTTAGCGGATAATGGGTTTGCAATGGATGCTAACCTTGGGTCGTCAGTGAAAGGTTGGTCAGTATATGAATAACAATAAGGGTGCCCCGTATGGATTTTGAAGGCCTTTTAAAGGTCATGGTGGATAAAGGTGCATCGGATCTGTTTATCACAGCCGGTGTGGCCCCCAGCATGAAAATTAATGGCCGTATGGTCCCCGTGACCAAAACCGCACTCACACCCGAAAAGACCCGTGAAACCGTCTTGGGGGTGATGAGTGATGCACAGCGCAAAGAGTTTATTGAGACGCGAGAGTGTAACTTTGCTATCAGTGCGCGAGGGGTTGGCCGATTTAGGGTCAGTGCCTTCTATCAACGCAACCTGGTTGGCATGGTGCTGCGGCGCATCGAGACCAATATCCCACTTTTGGATGAGCTGGGCCTGCCAGAGATCATTAAAGAGCTCGCCATGGCGAAGCGAGGCATTATCTTCTTTGTGGGTGCGACCGGTACGGGTAAATCCACCTCACTGGCGGCTATGATCGGGCACCGTAATATCAACAGCAAAGGGCACATTATCTCTATCGAAGACCCTATTGAGTATATCCATAAGCACAGAGGGTGCATTGTGACCCAGCGAGAGGTCGGTTTGGATACCGATTCGTTCGAAGTCGCCTTAAAAAATACCCTGCGCCAAGCCCCCGATGTCATTATGATCGGTGAGGTGAGAACCCGAGAAGCGATGGAGTACGCCATCGCCTTTGCAGAGACCGGTCACCTGGTCTTGGCCACCTTGCATGCAAACAATGCAAACCAAGCGCTCGATCGTGTGGTGCACTTCTTTCCGGCCGAGCGCCACCAGCAGCTTTGGATGGATCTCTCGCTCAACCTGCGCTCTATGGTCGCCCAGCAGCTGATCGCCACGCCGGATGGCAAAGGGCGGCGTGCGGTTGTCGAGGTGCTCCTTAACAGCCCCTTAATGGCGGACCATATACGCAAGGGCGAAGTCCATCTCTTGAAGCCGCTGATGAGTAAGTCGCGCGAAATTGGCATGCAGACGTTTGACCAGGCGCTCTATGATCTCTATGTCGCCGGTGAAATTACCTACCAAGATGCCCTCGCGCACGCGGACGCACCGAATGATCTCCGCCTGATGATCAAGTTAGGCTCTGAAACCGATGCCAGGTATCTTGATGATATAACCAGAAAGCTCTCTATCGATCGGGACATATAACCGATTAACCCCTCATGACCTGTCTGTTTTTAACGTCCTCCCTCGGGTGGGGAATCCTCACATTCTATGTTATGCTTACGCCCCTTTAATTTCGCTTGAATTTCGCTTGAACAGTCCATTCATCATTGCGCGGGTTACCACCAAATATGCGGGTTGATCCGGCGGTAGCGTGGTGAAAGGCAATATCCAAGCAGCAGAGTATGAGGAAACGGGTTATATGGTGACCACAACACAGCCAACGGATGCCAAAAAGAAGCAGGCAGCGGACCACATAGCCCCACTGCCTGGCCAACCACAGCTGATCGCTTCGCCCTATTGGGGCCCGCAAGAGGATGAAGTGAGCCTCATTGATATTGCTCTGGTCGTGTTAAAGCATAAATGGGTCCTGTTCGGCACATTTTTATCGATCCTACTGCTGGGGTTGCTGGCCATTACCCTCTTACCCGAGCAGTATCGCTATGCGGTGGTATTGGAGAGTGGCACCTATGCCTTACCTGATGAGCATGGCAGTTTGGGGGAGCGTAAGCTTATTGAGCCTGTGGTGCATACCAAGTCTAAGCTTGAGACCAGTATTATTCCTAAGATTACCGTCAAATACCTCTCTGAAAACCCAGATCTCTCTCTGCCGGAGTTCGCCGTCAGCGTACCCAAGGGGGCGAACCTTGTTGAGATCTCAGCTAAGTCTACAGAAGATCAAGAGGTATTGATCAAGTCGATCTTAAACAACATTGCGGATAAGGTCGCGTCAGACCATCAGAGAAAATCGGTTGATGTGATCGAGCAGCTTCACCAAAATGTGGAGCGTATGGAGATTAAAGTTCAAGCACTGTCCGCCAGCTTGTTGGATCAACGCAAAAAACGAGAAGTCACCGAGTTAAAACTGAGCAACCTTGATGAAAAAAAGAAGCTGCTTGAAGCGCAGATTACTAGGATTGATGGTGAGATTGAGCAGCTGCATAAGCATAAAACCCTCTACTTAAGAGATAACGCCCGCTCAAAAGATGCGCTGGCCCTATTGCTGATCGACAATGCCGTGAGTCAGAGCAGCCGACAACGAGATGAGCTGGAGAAGCAGCTGCACCTTGAAGTGAATAATGAAAAAGCGGAGTTGCAGCGACTCTATGAAGCTGAGGCCGCCAATATTGAGCTCGAGAAGGCGGAGTTGGAGCGTGCACAAGAGATCTTAGGGCGCTTCTCGGTGGCTTCAGAAGAGCAGAAGGAGTCTCTTAATACGGCTAGTATGGCTAATACGGTTGAAGATCAGCCGCTCTCCTTTTTAGATGCGGGTAAAAATTTCTACCCAACCCGCCGAGCTGTAGATCCCTATCGGGAGATTCGACCGGAGGGCTTGGGCAAAGCGGTTAAGCTGATCATTGTCGGTATTATGGCAGGCTTTATTGCACTGATGATGACGTTTATTGCAGAGTTTGTTGGTCGGGTGCGTAAGCAGGAGGCAGCGCATTAAAAAGCGTTAATGTGGTTGATCAGGCATGGAGTTTAAGAAGGGTAAAATAGAGGGCGTCTACATCATCAAGCCCAAGGTTTTTGGTGATGAGCGTGGTTTCTTTATGGAGACATGGCGCGAGATCCTCTTCAAAGAGCAGGGAATCGATGCCTCTTTTGTTCAAGATAACCACAGCTGCTCAAAACAGGGTACGTTAAGAGGGCTTCACTACCAGCAGCCCAACCCGCAAGGGAAGTTGGTCCGTGTTATCTCTGGTGAGGTCTTTGATGTAGCGGTTGATTTGAGAAAAAGGTCAGCAACTTACGGCCAATGGATCGGAGAGCATTTAAGCTCAGATAACAAGCGCATGTTGTGGGTACCTGCGGGTTTTGCGCATGGTTTTTATGTGACCAGTGAGTTGGCCGAGCTTGTCTATAAATGTACCGATTACTACGTCCCGCAGCATGAGAAGAGCATAGCCTGGGATGACCCTGATATAGGCATCGAATGGCCTATTACGCCCGGAGAGAGGCCGATCTTATCTGAAAAAGATCAAAAGGGTATGAGTTTATCAGAGGTAGAGGGTTTTGATGGGCTTATAAGCTCTAGCGGGTCATAGTCTCCACTCTAGGTAAAAGAGGGTATAAAAGAGAGTATGAAGGTATTAATAACAGGCGGTCATGGGCAACTAGGGACCACATTAAACGAGACAGTGCCTTCATACTATCAGCTGCTCTCTACCCATCACCAAACGATGGATCTCAC
>JAYPBG010000033.1:5721-12435 GCA_038124075.1 Gammaproteobacteria bacterium | reverse complement strand
CCTATACTCAGGTCGATAACGCAGAAGATCAAGCCGATCTCGCACAGTCGGTCAACGCTGGGGGGGCGACTCATATTGCTGAAGCGGCTAAAGCCGTTAATGCGCGACTGATCCAGATATCCACAGACTATGTATTTAACGGAGAGGCGCACACCCCGTACTCCACCGGTGCGGCCACTGACCCGCGCTCAGTCTATGGTAAAACCAAGCTTCAGGGTGAGCAGGCTGTGCAGGCGATTTACCCTGAGAGAACGATGATCATTCGCACCGCATGGGTCTACTCCAACGTTGGCAGCAACTTCTTGCTGACGATGTTGCGATTGATGAGCCAGAAGCGCGAGGGTTTAGGTGTTATTGCCGACCAGATCGGTACGCCAACGTCTACTTACACTTTGGCAGAGCTGATTTGGTCTATCGCGGCTTCGAAGGAGGAGAGGGGCCTCTATCACTGCACCGACTTGGGTGTTGCCAGCTGGTATGACTTTGCCGTGGCGATTAATGAGGAGGCGGTGCGCAGCGGATTGCTCGATCGACCCATGCCGATTAAGTCATTAACGACAGCGGAGTACCCAACGAAAGCAGTGCGGCCAGCCTACAGTGTGTTGGATAAGAGCGATACGGTGGCTCAGTTTGGTGTGCCGAATAAGCACTGGCGGGTGGCGTTACGAGAGGTGATTCAACAGCTTAAGTAGCAAAGCAAAACAACAAAGATCAATTCCGGTTTTATCCAAGTGGGGTAGAACCGGAATTTTTGTATATGGGTTAGGTTTTTTGTATAGAGTGTTAACTGCATCACGATTGCGACTGGAGATGAGAGTTAAGTGAGGCGATTACTGGTTACCGGTGGCGCGGGTTTTATTGGGTGTAACTTTGTTCAATATTGGATGAAACAGTATCCGAGTGATCGAGTTGTTGTTTTGGATGCATTAACCTATGCAGGGAAAAAAGAGCATTTAGCATCGGTTGCTGATAACCCCAATTTTTGCTTTGTCCATGGCAATATCTGCGATCAACCTCTGGTTGAAGCACTTATGCGAAAAGAGGGGATCGATACGATTGTCCACTTCGCCGCGGAAAGTCATGTGGACCGCTCCATCGAAGGACCGGATCTTTTTGTAGAGACAAACATCATAGGTACGCACACCTTGTTGAAGGTGGCCAGGCAGTTATGGATAGAAGAGGGTGCTGTTGATGATCATCGCTTTCACCATGTTTCTACGGATGAGGTATACGGGGCATTAGGGCCGAATGATCCGCCTTTTACTGAGGAGACACCTTATGCGCCTAATTCACCTTATTCTGCCAGTAAGGCCTCTTCAGATCATCTGGTGAGGGCGTACAACAGAACCTATGGTCTTAAGACGAGCATCAGCAACTGTTCGAATAACTATGGCCCTTATCAAGATGAAGAGAAGCTGATTCCTAAAACCATCCAGCGTGTACGTGCTGGAGAGCCGATCCCCGTGTATGGGGATGGCAGCAATATACGTGATTGGTTGCATGTTGAAGATCACTGCCGAGCGATTGAGTTGATATTGAATGCTGAGTGTGCAGGTGAAGTGTTTAATGTCGGTGGTGGTGAGCAGTGGTCGAATTTGGATTTGGTGAAGTTGATCTGTCAGAAAATCGATGAGCAGCGTGGTACAGAAGGGAGTGAGAGGTTGATTACGTTTGTTGAGGATCGGAAGGGGCATGATTGGCGGTATGATGTGGATTGTGGGAAGTTGATGGGGTTGGGGTATGAGGTTGAGGTTTTGTTTGTTGAAAAATTAGAAAAAATAATAAGTCTCTAAATTATTTTTTCAAATTCAAATTAATGCTAAATAAGATGGTGATAAGTGCGTAGAAGAAACAGTGAAAATGAGGCTGTTTCATAACTCTAATCGGGGCCAGATAGATTGTTGACTAGCACTGCAGAAATAAAAATCAAAATCATTAGAAAACGAGTTGTTAAACAGCCTCTAAAAATTGGATTCATTAGATCTCTTAAAAAGAGCTAAGCCCATTTTTAAATTAGATTCATCTACTATAAATAGATAAACTTAAGAGAAGCATATTGCATATTAAAAAACTACTATCAGATCCATTATTGTTTGAGCAATTTATGTTCTCTGGTATAAACTTCCTGTCCATTTTCTTAATTGCCGAATCACTTGGAGTGTCTGAGTTTGCTCATTTTGCACTTCTGCATACAGTCGGGTTATTTATTGGCGGTATTCTCGTTGCCTTAATTGTAGACCCTTTGTTTATCTTGATTTCTTCAGGTAAGAAATTGAAGAGTAATAGAGCTATTTACCTGTGGTTTAGTGTTGTATTGATATGTTTACCCGTTAATTATTTTATTAAAGATATAGATATTGAAAGTAAGATAGCTGAATTTCTTATTATAATGTATTATGCTGTTATATTTTCGTTATATTTGCTATTTAGAAAACTCCAGTTTCTCAAAAAAAATAGAAAAGTCGGATTGTATGCAGCAATTACATATATGATTGCTGTTATAGTGCTTCTTCCGGTATGCTTGAAGCAAAACAGCTCTTATATTTTTTTATTCAATGTGATGGCTGTTCTAATGATTTTCCCTATTTTGGTTTTTTTTCCATATATTATTAAAGATGATGAGCTGGTATTGAAAAAAGAAGATGGTGATGCTATTTCAGCCAATGATTGCTTCCATAGTGGAAAATGGTTGGCGATCTCTAGTATTTTATATTGGATTGCAACGCAGGCATATGTACCTATTTTGGTAAGTTTGGACCAAGACCGCACAGCAGGTATAATGCGGCTTGTTCAAAACTTAATGATGCCATTGGTGCAAGTTGTGACGCTGCTATCTAATAAAAGCGTACCTAAGATTGCTAGAAGCAATCACCCTAGAAATGGTATGAAGAATATTAAAAGTGTATTTTTTCGGTCTTCGCTAGTTTATGTGATTTTATTAGCATCTAGTGCCCCTTGGTTATTGAGTAATTACTATGATGAGCCAGTGTTTGATTTTTTGAAATTTATAGTTGCAATAGGCTGTATCCAGATTTTTGATAGTCTTAAGTCAAGTATGTGCGTATATTTTAATGCTATAAATGATACAAAATCTATTTTTATTTCAAGATTTTTATCAATTATTGTCGGTTTAATTCCGGTACTGTTAGTCGAAAATCAGCCGTTTATAGAAATATATTCATTTATGCTTTTGGCTGCTTTATGCAATTGGATTTTTTTAGAGTATTTATTTTATCAAAATGGTAAAGCAATAGATGAAAATTGATTGGGACCAAGGGAATCTTAAAGAGATAAGGTATCAAGATATTGGTACCTTATCAAGTGGTTGGGGTGTTGAAACAGCTGACTTTGGAGGTTTTTTCTCTCTCGAGAATGATTCTTATGGTTGGGAGTGCGATGGTAAAGACTATAGTAATTCGGCTATTTTTGCGACTTTTGTACTTAATGGCGTTTCCATGCCATATGGTAATTGGAATCTAGCTAGTGAAACGTCATTTTCTGGCCTTAAATTTCAACGTTACCAAGAGTTAGTATGTACTAGTGATAGTTATTTTCAAGATTTTGTTATGCGTTTTAAGTTTCCCAAAAAAAACTTTCCCATAGCAAAAATTAATGGTGATGAGTATCTGCATAAAGGGAGTAATATTTGGAATCAACATACAGTGACTGGTGTCTCATTAGAAGGCAAAGATATAAAAGTTAAGATTGAATATGACGATCAGCCTATATTAAAAGGATTTCGAGCAGATGTTTATGTTAGAGATGAGCCAGGTGACTATTGGATAGTACATTTTAGATTGATGCCTGAGCCGCCTAATTCATTGTGGATCAAATGGGATACTAGAATAGGTCGAATATTGAGTATTAAGGGTCGGTTGGCTAGGCTTATTTTAAGTAGTAGATGGATTCGTAAAATATTATGGTATAGAGCCGAGCGAATTGGAGGTAAACCAAATATTCAAGCGTTGGGTTTGGCAAAAATAAAGAAGGGAGAAAAAGTTAGCATAAAGATAAAAGGTCAATTTGAGGTTAGTTAATGTTAGATAACAACCTGCTTTCTGATAAGTCACGAGAATTGGTGAAAGGAATTTCTCAGTTTTTAGAAAAAAAAATAGATGACCGTTTTGGGTTTTCCGATAGATCGTTTTATGGAATGCCTTTTTATCTACTAATGAAAATTGAGCAGTACAACGATATCGATGAAGTCGAGCTGGTTAAGCTTATTGATTTAATAAAGGATAATGATTTTGAGGATAAAACTTATCATTGGGAATTTAATCGTTTTGCTTTAGCTGCTTCAAAAGAACGCCTAAGTTGTGAGAAAAAAAAGGTGCTAGATAAAGTTTATGAATATAAAAAGTTTAGGTATACACGAGTTGCAAACTGGATGATGCTTAGAGCGGCTGCTCGTATCGTTGAAGGAGGCTGGATTAAGAGAAAAATTGGACTGTTAGAAATTCATATATGCCTTTCACTTTTTCAAACAAAAGATGGGTTTATTGAGGATCGAAGAAAGTCGCCCACAATACAGTATCACTGTTTTGCGTCAGCAATATTAGGCTTATTATTGGTTAGAGGTTACATTAACGGGGGGTATCTTAAGTCAAAGTTTCTAAAGGCCGTAAATATTATATCTTATTTTACATCAAAAAGTGGTGAATTTAACTATCTTGGGCGTGGAAAGTTTCAGTCTTTCGGGTATGCTTCATCAATAATGGCGCTTTCTTCGGCCTACGCAATGACAGGGCGTGAAAGTTACCTTGACTTGCTGAAACGTATTCAAAAATATCTGTGCTCCTATATTAGAAGTGATGGTAGTCTTCCCTTGGTGCTTCGTAAAGAGGAGGTTTTGCGTAGCGGAAGCTTTAGCCTAAATAATGAGGATTATTTAGGCTGGTATTCATATAATAACTACTATGATTATTTACCTTTCACAGGGGCGCTACTAGCAATTTCAAATAATATTATAGAACAGTATGACGGTAAGAAGGTTTCTGATTTGGCGGTTGGGCTTAAGTGTGAGGAGAATGGTAGGCGAGTAAAAATTGATGAGACACTTATTGTGGAAAATAAAAATTATTTTTCTGTAGTGAGACCTCCAATCGGTGATTTGTGTTCTCAGTTGCCAATTCCGTATATTATAAATTATAAAAAAACAATGTCAGAGGTGTTTCCAACATATGGCGGAGAGCAAAACGGAATGGACATGTACCCCGCCGAATCACTGCCCTTGCCGCTGTATTTTTTTAAAAGCATGAAGAAATGTTGTGTTGATATGTTGCATTATCGGTGGGTTGGTAGTTATGCCTTTGAAGGGGTGGGTGAGGACTTGGTGCATCGTAGACGTTTTGAGTATAGAGAAAGTTGTATATTTATTTTTGATGAAATAGATATAATTAATGAAAAAATCACTGAGGTTCTTGTTAATCGAGTTGGAGTGGATAAAAATAATTTCTTAAGGCTATTCGGAAATGAGCTGTTCCTTGAAAATGGCAGCATTGTATTTGATGGAAAAATAGAACGAGAAAAAAACGAGTTTTATCACTCAAAAGGCAAAGTGCTTTGTTTTTCGAAGTCCATTTTGGTGTGTAAAAAAAGAAAATTATTCAGTGAGTATGAGATAAGATTAAATTAGGGAGGGGGGTATGCAACCACTAGTAAGCGCAATGATGCCTACATATAATTCAGGAGCCACATTAAAAAAAACGATCGATTCGGTTGTGGCGCAAACTTATTTAAACTGGGAGTTAATAATTGTTGATGATGGATCGAGTGATAACACAAGAGATATAGTAAAGAGTTATGGTGATAAGAGAATTAAATACTTCTATCAGAAGAATCAGGGGAGAGGTGCTGCTCGAAATAAGTGTGTGAAAGAAAGTGCGGGTGAGTATATTGTAGTTGTTGATTCTGATGATATATCTTTACCTGATAGATTTAAGCTCCAGGTTGAATTTTTAGAGAAAAACAAAAATGTAGGCGTAGTGTCTGGTCAGGTTCTTTTCTTTTCAGAAGGTGTGCCACCAAGAGAGTTAGTTACTTACCCTAACTCTAGCCCAGAAATTTTAGAATATTTTAGAAAAGGCAAAATGGGTATCTCTAATGCGGCATCTATGGTTAGGAAAACTGTATTTGATAAAGTTGGTCTTTATGCAGAAGATTGTTTGCGTGCTCAGGATTTGGAGTTTTTTATCAGAGCAAGTAAGTATACGGAATTTCATAATTTAGATAAGGTTATTCTTCATTATAATAATGAGCCGAAGAATACAAGTTATAAATTTTGGAAGTATTTGCATTCATATCATGATTACGCAGTTTATAGGGCAACCACAATAAATGATGGTAAAGTACCGCTACCCTACTCTAGTTGGGTTGGCATGAGGGGGTGGGGCGGAAAAGTTCGAAGTATTTATCACCTTATTAGGTTTTTGAAAACTAAGATAAAGATGATCGTGGTGGGATTTTTCTCATGATTAGAGAAAGAAATTTTGTAATGGTGGTTGCAGTAATTGTAACCGCTGTTTCAGAATTTGTATATGAGTTGAGGTATTGTCGATACTTGTTGTTCGCGCTGTTCCTTCTGTATGTTCCAGGTATTAAAGTTAGTATCTCAAAGCTTAATCCAGTATTTCCTTTTTTGATAATTATCCCATTTGCAATATTGTCGACATTGAATAGTCAAGTTCTAACTGTTAATTATAATAATATATATAT
>JAYPBG010000033.1:0-5711 GCA_038124075.1 Gammaproteobacteria bacterium | reverse complement strand
GTTATAATTATTTTTGTTGTTTCAACAAGGTGTGATATATCTGTAGATGTCTTTTCATTTATTTCTGTAGCGTTTTTCTTTCTGGCCATGCCGTGGTTGTGGGGTGGAGAGGGTTTTTCTATTCTACAGTCATCATCGCCTTTTGAGTCTGTTTGGTCTTTCGTTTTTGGCTTGTTTTGCGTATTTTATATTGGGAAATCTAAACCGAAGGCACTGTTGTTCTTCTTGTTGACTTTGCTTTCTCTAAAAAGGTCTGCGGTGTTGGGTATTGGGGTTGTATGCATTTTATTGTGTATGCCAGTTAGGTTGCGTGAGTGGTTTCTGAACCCAGTTTTTTTGGTTTTATCAAATGTAGTGATGTTGATATCCATTGTTTGGTTTGTGTCAAATGTAGGTCTTGAGGATGCTAATTTGTTCGGCATTTCATTGAATCACTTAACCTTTGGAAGGTACAATATAACTCAGGCAGTAGCAAAAGATTTATATTTGGATCCGCTTTCATTTTTTTTTATGGGAAATGGCGCGTTGTCTGGTATGGCCAAGGTGGGTGAGGTTGTTGGGCAGGAGTATTTGCTGCACAACGATATGCTTAAGATAGTCTATGAATTTGGTTTTCTGGCTTTTATACTATTTCTCTTTAGTTTTTATAATATATGTCTAAAGAGATCCTGGCAGCTGACTATTTATCTAACTGTATTATTTTGGTTTGATAATACCTTGTTTTATTTTTCAGTTTTATTCTGTTTTTTCTTGTTGATGGGTTATTCTGGTGATTGTAGATATAACTCTTTTGTGAGGCGTGGGCCTTTTTTTATGTATTATAATCCTAGGAAAAAGGCGGATTATTAACTGTTAGGTTGGGAAGATAATGCCTAGAGTAATGTTTATAACGAATATGCCGGTTCCATATAGAGAGCGATTGCATCAAGGTGTTGCGCAGTATTTTGAGGATGATTATTTGGTAGTGTACTTGCAGCAGCGTGAGTTTGATAGGTCGTGGAATGTTAACTCAAGCGGGTATAGTAGTAAGGTATTAAATAGTAAGCGCATAAAAATTAAAAATCGAGAAGTGTATTACTCTTTTTTAGATCTAATGTCTTTGATGAGTAGTTTTAAACCAGACGTGGTAATCAACTGCGGATTTTCTCCAACAAATGTTTTAGCCTATATTTATTCAAAGTGTATTGGCTCTAAACATATTATATTTACTGATGGGTGGTTGGGTTCTGAGCGACTTAATTTTGTCCAAAAGATAATTAGAAAGCTGATATATTCAAAGACTGACGCAGTAATTACTCCTAGTCTAATGGGAGAGAAGCTAGCGTATCACTATGGCGGTTCAGATCTGCATGTGTTTCGTTCTTGTTTATTTGTGGATAATCAGAGTTATAATGTTAGGCCGCTCAATGAAAAAGATATCGATTTTCTATTTGTTGGACGACTTATTCCAAGTAAAAATCCTGATGTTGTGATTTCGATAGCTGAAAGATTGTCTCTTTTGATCAGGAAGCCGCTTCATGTTGCGTTTGTTGGTGATGGTCCATTATTGGATAAGCTGAAATCTACTGATGTTACAAGTAGCTTGCGTGTTTCAGTGGTTGGCTTCATGGAGCTGGACTATCTAAGAGATTATTATTCAAGGTCGAAGTTCCTGTTGTTTCCAGTTGAATATGAGGCGTGGGGAATTGTAGTAAATGAAGCTATGGCGAGCGGTGTACCTGTTATTACAACACCTGGAACTGCAGTATCTTTCGAGTTAGTACAAGATAATGAGAACGGGTTAATTTATGATGATGTGGACGAACTATTAAGTAGGCTATATCGATTGATGATGAATGCTGAATGGTATCAAAAAATGTCCAAAAAATGTATTCAAGATATTAAAAAATATAATGAAAAAGAAGCGTCTGAAGGTATAGTTTCAGCCGTGGATATGGTGTCTGCCTGAGTTTGATGTTTATGTTTAATGCTGCTAGGTGTTTAGGTGTAAAGCCTTGAAAATTGGAATTGTTCACAATAAGTATAAAATAAGCGGTGGTGAAGATGCCGTAGTGGGTGATGAGCGTTTAATGTTATTAGAGCGTGGTGAGTGTGTTTTAGATAGATTTGTTGATAATGAAATTATTCATAGTTTTTTTAGTAAACTGATAACGGCCCTGTCTTGTCCTTATTCGTTTCAAGGAAGAAGTGATGTAGATCTATGGTTGAAGGAGAGTATGCCAGATTTAGTTCATGTTCATAACTTTTTCCCTTTTTTTTCCCCATCTATTTTTGATGCTATGTATAATAGAAAGGTGCCCTCAGTTTTCACGTTACATAATTACCGGACAATTTGCCCAACATCGCTATTGATGTTTAAAGGGGTTCCTGATGAGCGTAGTATATGCAATTCTGCATTTTGGGCTGTCCCTCATCGAGTGTATAGAAATTCTTATTTCGGAACTTTTGTTCTCTCTTGTATGATTGAATTGCACAAAAGGATTGGCACATGGTCTAAAAAAGTGGATCGATTTATATGTTTAACAGATTTCTCTAAAAGAAAATTTGTTGAAGCAGGCTTTCCGTATGAAAAAATAAAGGTTAAACCAAATTTCTTTGATGATCCGGGTGGTATTGATGTCAAATCCATAAGAAAGGGTGGGTTGTATGTGGGGCGACTAAGTACAGAAAAAGGGGTAAGTGTGCTTTTGAGTGCGTGGGATAAAGTTAATTATTACCTCAGTGTAATAGGTGAGGGAGGGGTAGATGCCCTGATGCCCGACTGTATTGATTTTCTTGGTCCGAAGAAACAGGAGTACGTGATTGCTGCACTTAAGAAGGCAGAATTTCTAATAGTTCCTTCAATTTGCTATGAAGGATTTCCGAGGGTGATAGTGGAAGCCTTTGCTTGTGGGACCCCAGTAATTTGCAGCCGTTTAGGTAGTATGGAAGAAATAGTTGAACATGGCGTAACAGGTTTGCATTTTGAGAGCGGTAACCCTGATAGTCTAGCTGAAGCAGTAAATTGGATGATGGAAAATCCGAAGCGTGCTCGTGAAATGGGTGAAAATGCGCGCCTTGAATATGAGGCTAAGTATACCAAAGAAAAAAACTATGCTCAATTGAAAGCAATATATAATGAAGCTATTGAAGAGGTTAGGAATAGATGAATTTGAGTAGGTCTCAGATATTATTTATGAAGGTTCATGTTGCTACCTTGAAAAAAGTTACAGAAGCAATATCGAACTATGTTCGCTTAAAAAAAAGTAGCTATGTTTGTATTTCGAATGTCCATATGTGTATGGAGACATATGATTGTAGAGAGTTTAGAGATGTTGTTAATGGGGCAGACTTGGTATTAGCAGATGGTCGGCCAATTTTTTGGGCCCAACGGCTCATGGGTATGGAGTCTGCTGAGCATGTGCGTGGACAGGATGTAATGGGTGCGCTGTGTGAATTGGGAGAGAAGAGCCAGTTCCGAATTGGTTTATATGGAGGTGCTACTGGAGAGGTGTTAAGTAAAGTAAAAGACAATCTAATCAAGGAATATCCTAGTTTGAAAATTGTTTTTACTTATTCGCCACCATTTCGTGCGCTTACTGAAGCTGAAGATCGTAAGGTTGTGGATGAAATAAATGCAAATGATGTTGATATACTGTTTGTTGGTATAGGTTGCCCTAAGCAGGAGCGTTGGATGGCTGAACATAAAGGGAAGGTGAACGCTGTGATGCTAGGTGTTGGTGCTGCGTTTGATTTTATTTCAGGGGAAAAAAGCCATGCGCCTATTTTTCTTCAAAAGCTGGGGTTAGAGTGGTTATTTAGACTGTGTTCTGAACCAAGACGCTTGTGGAAGCGATACTTAAAGCAGAATCCTAGGTTTATGTTTTATTTTTTTCGCCAGTGGGTGTTTGGTATAAATTGTGTGGATAAAAAATTTGAGGATTAGTTAGGTTTGGCTATGAAAAAAAAGAAAGCATTGATAACGGGTGTGACAGGACAGGATGGTTCCTATTTGTCAGAATTTCTGCTAAATAAAGGTTATGAAGTTCATGGTATTAAGAGGCGAGCCTCTTCCTTTAATACGGATAGAATTGATCATATTTATCAAGATCAGCATGGTGAGAATGTGAATTTCTTTCTTCATTATGGCGATATGACAGATTCTCAAAATCTATCGCGTATAGTGCATGATGTTGAACCTGATGAGATTTACAACTTGGCGGCTCAAAGTCATGTATCTGTCTCGTTTGAAGAGCCTGAATATACTTCTAATGTAGACGGTCTTGGTGCATTGAGATTATTAGAGGCAATTCGATTTTTAGGGTTTGAAGATAAAACACGATTTTATCAAGCTTCAACATCTGAGCTGTATGGCTTAGTGCAAGAAACACCCCAAAAAGAGACAACTCCATTTTATCCTCGTTCTCCTTATGCGGTAGCTAAACTTTATGCATACTGGATGACGGTGAACTATAGAGAAGCCTATGGAATCTATGCGTGTAATGGTGTTTTGTTTAATCATGAATCAAAACGACGTGGCGAAACATTTGTAACGCGAAAGATTACAAGAGGGTTAGCTAACATTGCAATGGGTGTTGAACAGTGCCTTTATTTAGGTAATTTGGATGCATTGAGAGATTGGGGGCATGCTAAAGATTATGTGGAAATGCAGTGGCTCATGTTGCAGCAGGAAATGCCAAGAGATTATGTAATTGCTACGGGAAAGCAGATTTCTGTTCGTGCATTTGTTGAAAAGTCAGCTCGAAGGTTGGGGTTGCATCTTGAGTGGCATGGGGAAGGCGTGTCTGAGCATGGTATTGTCAATAAGGTGGAAGGCATTGAAGGTGTAGATGCCAGACAGCTGGTAGGTAAAACAATCGTTAAAGTAGATGAGCGCTATTTTAGACCGTCAGAAGTTGAGACCTTATTAGGTGATCCTTCAAAAGCAGAACGAGAGTTGGGATGGAAGCCGAAAATTACTATTGATGAGATGATTGATGAGATGGTTGCTCATGATTTGGATCAAGCAAAACGTATCGCCTTACTGCGTCAAAATGGTTATGAGATTGGAACTCCCAAAGAGTAGTATGTGGTTGAGCTATAACAAAAGGAGTGAAAATAAGTACAACTATGAAATTAAAGGTGAGGAGTATTCATTATGAATCTTGATTCTAGGGTTTTTTTGGCTGGCCACAATGGGATGGTTGGGTCTGCAATCCATCGAAAACTGAAAAGCTTGGGTTTTACCAATATTTTAACGGCTTCCAAAGAAGAGGTTGATTTGTGTGAGCAGGTCGATGTCAGAAAATATTTTGGTTCCGTAAAGCCAGACATTGTTATTCTTGCTGCTGCCCGAGTAGGTGGGATAGTTGCAAATAATACTTATCCGGCCAATTTTATTTATGATAATTTGATGATACAGAATAATATAATTAAAGAATCTTTGAGTGTGGAATGTGAAAGACTCCTTTTTTTGGGTAGTTCGTGCATCTATCCAAGAGATGCCGAGCAGCCAATGTCGGAAAAGAGTTTGCTGTCTGGAAAATTAGAGGCCACTAATGAGCCGTATGCAATAGCAAAAATTGCAGGTATTAAGCTTTGCGAGTCGTTTAATAGGCAGTATGGGGTTGATTATCGTAGCGTAATGCCAACTAACTTGTATGGACCGGGTGATAATTTTCATTCAGAACAGAGTCATGTAATCCCGGGTTTGATGAGGCGTTTTAACGAGG
>JAYPBG010000032.1:15545-17953 GCA_038124075.1 Gammaproteobacteria bacterium | reverse complement strand
ACACAAGAAGGCGGCGTGAATTTGAGCAATCTATTTCGCGCCAGCGACTATATAGAACGCTTACGTTCGGGGCGACCGGTGATAACAAATGGACATGTTATGAGTAAAACGGATCAGCGTGTACGTGATACCATCTTAGGCCTGATGTGTCAGGGAAAAACCGAATGGGCCGATCATAATACCCACCCCATCTATGATGGAGTGGAGCTGCGTCTGAAGCCGATGCTTGATGATCAATTAATTTTGTTGGAGAAGCGCAATGGTTATACTGCACTGAGTGTCACTGCGCAAGGTCGCCCATTTGTTCGAAACATTTGTATGGCATTTGACCCTAATTTAGAGCCACCTTCGCAACAAACAGCTCAGGCATCCCGTATTCCGTTACGATTTTCAGCGACGATTTAAGGGCCCTAAATTCAAAAAAGCTTTCATTTCCTTTCGTCATGTGGTCGTTTAATGCTTCTCTTTGCCGTGACTTTCCTTGCCGTGGTGAGGGGGGGTAAGCTCGACAGGCACGATGTCGATGACCAGTGCTTTTACATCCGAATCACTTCTGTTGTGCCACCAGTGTGCGACGCCACTCTTTTCATAGGCGATTGAGCCGGCTGAGTGCTCAATGGTCTCAATACCCTTCTCGGTTTCACGGTACTCTACAATGGTGCCAGATAGAATATAGGCCATGCCGGGGCGACCTTGATGTTGATGCAGGGCCACTTGTCCATTGGGCGCAAGTGTAATCTCTCTTGCGCGCAGGGCGCTGTACTCAATGGCGCCGTTAGGAAACTCATTGGCCAAAGGTACGGCGGCGCGTTTGTGGATGGAGGTGACACCGCGGCTTTTGGCGGGGCCGGTCAATGTCAGGTGGAGCCCCTCCTGCTCATGTTTGGGTATGATGCTGTCAGCGTGTTCGGATGCAAGCGCGGGCTGAGCAGCGCTCATCAGGGTGATGGTGGTTGTCAGCAGTAAGGTGCGACTAAGGCGGCGACGGATGTTACGGTATGTGTGGTTCATCATGGAATCTCTCCTGTTTTACACATCGGGAACGCATTGTGTATCTGAGCTGCGTAACATAGACAATTTTACCTTAAGCGTCAATGCTTAAGGTTCTCCCTCTCTCCCTCTCTCCCTCTCTCTCTTGCCTGCCTGCTTATTACTCTCTATTAATTAATCATTAATAGTCGTTTATCGTTGATTGCCTATTCCTTAATCTAAAGTATTTGTTTATAATCGGGGGATCATTATTTTAATTTATTATTATTATAAAAAAATGTTAAAAAAAATAGCAGGTTGAAAAAAATATGAATTTTACAGATGGTATCCCGTTTTCCAATAAGGCTTCAAGTACTCATAAAATAAATGAAACATCAACGCTGAACCCATCTGCAAAGATGTTTCTCCCATGTGCGTCTGTCGTTCAGTCACTCTCGGCACAGCCGTTGCCGAGAGTGAATACCGCTTTGTGTATGCCCGGACAAATGGACACCTCTCTCAATCTGTATTCGAGCAAAAATAGCCTTCAAGCAGGTTTTGTGTTGAAACGCGACCAACAGGACGCGTTCTCGGAGCATGTTGACGGTGATGTTACGTTATTAAGGCGTATGGGGAGAGCAGGTAACGGACGCCATTTTACTGGCGCTGTACGACAGACATCTGTTGATGGGCTGGATGCGTTGGAGCAGACGATAAATCGTCGGTTTCTGTTGGTCATAATAAAAAGAATGTTGGAAGGTTGTGGCGTTGAGGTTGAAGGTCTCTATCTTACGGGCAGTTCAGTGAATAGGGTGTATGCTTGTGAGGCTCCGCAGAGTGACCTGGATTTTGTTGTTAAGCTTAAGCAGGATGATAAAAGCCGTGCGCTTCTTAAAGGCCAGAACCGAACCTTGAAAAATAAACTGGTTGAATCGCTCTCTAACTTTAAGATGCCTGATGCAGGCAACTGTTTTGGTGTGCGACCTTATACAAGCGAAAATACCGGGTACGACAGCTTTCTTTTTCAGTTTGGGGAGCATGATACCGATGTTGTCATCACGGCGGCCGATGCCGATTATGCGCTTGTCGACCGAGCTTGGCGGATAGATGTAACAGACTATGTGAACCGTGGTAAAACAGACAAGCTGACATTGATTTATTTACATGACCCTAAAAACGTTCATAAAGCCGTAAAAGAGAACCTCATCGATCCGGGAGCGGCCAAGGTCAGTTGGGATAAAATGCCCATTATCTGTAAACGGTTAGCAGCGGGTGCCACCTTCAGTCAGCGTGATCTATCCAAAATGTATTTCAAGGAAGCGATAAACGTTTTGGAGGCTTGCTCTGAGGAGGGTGGGGTTTACTTGATGAATCAGAAGATGTCGGGGTTGAGCTCGAGTCAGATCGTTCATGGGATTTTTGAGTTTTCTAGCCAGTTA
>JAYPBG010000032.1:11100-15535 GCA_038124075.1 Gammaproteobacteria bacterium | reverse complement strand
CCCTCTATGCAGGGATCCTCTGTTACTGAGCTGGCACCACGTTTCTATGAGCAGGTGCTGCTATCGGTTTTGAAAGGTGCCCTTTATAAAGAAGGTAAAGAAGGCAAAGAAGGTGTTGGAGCGTTTGAAAGCGATTCACCGAAGAGGGCGCTCTGTGAGATTTTATTGGGTATTGATTATAAAGACCTTGAACATTCAACAGAGGCATTAACGCGCTTCTTTGCCCTGGATGCCTTAATGACTCAAACAGGTCGCTTTACCCGATTAGACGCTGTTGATCAGCCTGATCAGATAAGGCTCGAATACCCATGGGGTGATTCTAAGCTCCACCTCACGTTTTCACACACTCATACAGCTTCACAAGGCAGTGAGCTGACCAAAGAGCAGCTGGTTAATAACAGTACCTTAGCATCTCGGGATGATCTATATGGTTATGCTCAACGGCTCAATAAACCGAAGGTGGCCGCTTATATAGAGCAGGTTCAATCTGAAGAGAATAAGAAGATATCATTGAGTTTAAACATGCCGCTCAATGATACGCTCAATGATACGATGGCAACGCTCTCCCTCTCAGAGGTAAAGCAAGAGGCTGCAGGGGCTAAGGAGGAGGGTGTAGCGGTAGAGGTGTGTGAACATGTTTTTGAGCGTTGGGAGAAAGGCGCAAGCAGTCTACGTAAATACATGACGGACGCAACGGGTACGATTAATCCTTGCCGCTCAATAGCGTTTACTTCTTTAGATACGTCTATTGAGGACGCATCATCGGTGCTTATAAACTATATGGGCAACCCTTTGCAACTCAATGCCGAGAATATTGTAGAAGCCCACAGTGATGAATCATTATCGGGCGGGGCCACCCTCTTCATTGAGTCACGCTCCTTGGGCCGCCCGGCGATCATTAAAGGTGACTTTACTCTCAATAAGAGCGAAGGGTTGCAGTTGAACAGTGATCAGGCTTTGTTTGAATCAGGGGGGGCTCAATACGAAGGCCCCGTTAAATTCATTAAAAACAGCCAGGGTAAAATCGTTGATGTTGTGGCCTAATAAGCAGGGGTATCCAGAGCTCTTTTTGAAAGGTCAGTGGTCAGCGAGCGGCACGCTTAATATCAGTGATATTGAAGGGGTGGATATCGGTGAAGCGAATCTGACGGCGCAGTGGTTCGATGTATTGACGACGTTAAACACGATGCCTATGTATGGAGAGAAGGTGCTTGATGGTGATCGAGGTGTGATCTATGCGGGGGATTTCGAGTTAACGATGGTGGATCGTCTGTCGCTTATTCCATCTAAAGGTACTCTTTTTCAAAAAGGGAGCTCTGATAATGTCATGTCGCTTGAGCTGATGAGTGGTGAACTGTACCTTAAAAGAGAGTGTGTGAATGGAAACTGGGTGGCGGTTCTTCCTGAGGTGAGCAGACAGGACGGTGTTCGCACGGTAGAAACATCTCTGGCTGAGCCCCGAAAAGAGGGCGGCACGGCCTCTACAGATCATAGTGGTCAACTCAATAAGAAAAACGTTAAGAAAAACGTTAAGAAAAATGGTAAGAAAAGTGGTAAGAAAAGTGGTAAGAAAAACGGTAAGAAAAGTGGAAAGCGTACAAAGAGTGGGCAAACTAACCAGCATGTCAGCCATGACACCTTGTCAAAGAAGGCATACTACTTGACCGTTAATTATATCTGTTCAAATGATAAAATATTGAGTTTTAGAGCAGAAAGTGAGTATAGAGCACCCGCGGTAAACGAATGTTCAACCCTGGAGGGTAGATTGGCCTACCACTTATTAGAGCATGAGATGACAGGGGTGTTAAGTATGAGTGCGTCAAACGCAGAGCGGAACGCTGCTACATTGCTTACCTCTGAATATGGACGGGCCAGAGTCATTGAAGATCGTCTGGTTGTAGATCAGTTTTTTATGTCGAGGTCCAGTGATCATATAGAGGCGCCGGATGGATATGAAGTGGTCACGCCGATCCTCTATAAAGTATTGGAAAATGGGGTGATGGACGTGAGTTACGCGCTCGTAAATAAAAAGGTCCGCCAGCCTCTAAGACAAGAGGGTAACAGCTATGAGGGTGAGAGCCTGATGGTTCAATATCATGGGTGCTTTGATGATATTGATAATTTCCAAGACGGTATTCAACATGTATCTGTTCGTGCTCTGAACCGAGTTTACGTTGATACATCGAAGTATTTTTTAGCTATGACGCACTCCGATTATAATAGCTACTTTAATTCTGACGATCAACGGCTGA
Organism: Gammaproteobacteria bacterium; assembly: GCA_038124075.1. GTDB lineage: Bacteria > Pseudomonadota > Gammaproteobacteria > Pseudomonadales > JAYPBG01 > JAYPBG01. The sequence continues at coordinate 13,283 of JAYPBG010000032.1, read as the reverse complement.
TGCTCACGCGTATTCATAAAGGGGAGGATTCTGGTAGTGTTCATATGGAGTATTTAACACCGAACGGAGTGCTTAATGCCTGTTGGAGCGAGCCTTTTTATCTTCTAGCTCATAATGCACCCGTTAAAGATCCCAGTAATAAATTTGTTATGTCATGGAAATGTTATGCTGAAAGGGATATCGAGCAGTCGGATCTAGAGCTGAAGAACCACCAAGACCTTCTACCGTTCACGCCTTTAAAGCGTACTCTAGAAAAATATTTTCAGATATTCTCATATTCTACAGGCTTGGTTGCTCATGTGAGCATCAAGGATCACTCGAATAGCGGTCAGTATCTCTTGATAAGCTCTGTAAGTTCTAAAGAACAGCAGGATGGGATCGACTTGCACCTTGAGTTTGAGTTGGGTGATGAAAAGGGAGCACGCTTTTTAGTATCGAAGCTAGAGGATGGTGAGATGGTGGTGCTCCAGGAGTGGGAAGAGGGTAGCGGGGATCTGAGGAAGCTTCAGCGTCAACTCCCCGACTCCGACTTCTATCGTACTCACGCACCCAAGTTAGCTGAGATCGCAACGGTCGTAAGTCGTTATTATCTGGTTAGCCAGAGTCGCTTATTGGAGGGTGCCGATGCCGTGATGGCGCTGGATCCTCAACCGCTGCATTTGGGGTTTGGGTTTAGCCGTTAGACTGGCAAACTGGCCTATTCAGCGGGAGTCGCTGTGATGTAGGAGAAATATCTTTTACTTATGGGGCATCGGTGTCATAATTTCCCGCTGAACATTGAATGGGTGGGGAGGCACTTATGATGAACATCCAGCAAGCATCGAATCGCGCTCAGTCAGTGGGTGAGGCGGCTCTGGGCCTCACTGCACTATCAAGTGATCTTCTCTATACGGTCCTCTCCTTTTCGAGCCAACCCAGTAGGACCGCTGCCCAAGTGAGAGCGACCTGCAAAACATTGCGCGATACCCTTGAGCAGGTGACCTTAGCGACCTCGGTAGACGGCCGTTGCCTTTACACGTTTTATCATGCCATTGAACCTCTGCTGATAGGGGTGGATGCACCACGATCTTTTGAGGGGCCACTTGAATATACCTCTGTTGAGGCGCGACACGCTTATCGTATCTGCGTGAGAGAGAGTGACCCGTATAGAGCGTTTCGTCAACAGATTGCCTCTTTTCATGAGCATGATAATCCAGCCCCGCTGCTTGAACATCTGTCGCATATGGAGGATTTTATCGATGAACCTAAGCTCAAGGTTTTGGCTAGGGCGCTGAGTCATAAACGTTGGTTTACCTCCTCGCACCCGGCTTTTCATGTACTGCAGCAGACCCTTACGAATGGTTACTGTTTGGATCAAGGCACTCTATTCAACGATACCGCTTTTTGTTTTGCATCATCGGTCTTAGGAAGGTGGGCGATCGCGGATCGCTCTGTTGGCGAGCTGTTGAGGAGACGGCTGCATGAGTTGACAGAGCTTAACCTGGTAGAGCTTGATGTAAATAGGGTTGGGCTTGATCTGTTTCTGCAGGGCTATCTTGAGTTGGTGAAGGGGGTGGATGCTCTAGAGGTTCTGAGGCTCTGCTTTCATCTTTTTTCTCACAATTTTGATCTGATAGAGAATGGTGGCTCCTCTGCTGAAATATTAAAACAGCTCTGCTCACATGCAGCCCAGTCGCCGCACGCGAGGGAGGTAATTAGATTTCTGGTTGATCAGCATCGCCAGGAGGCGCTTTTGGTGCGTCAGTCGGTGCTGCATGAGGTGGCGATCCCCTCTCTGGCCGAAGTTGCCGTGTATGACCGTAATGCCTTAGCGTTATTGCTGGGCATGGTGCGAACAGAGAATTCGCTCTCCAATTACGATCAGTTTCAAGCGATCCGTGCATTGGGGCCGGCGGCGCGCGCTCATCCTGAGGTTCTGCAGATGCTCTGCGACCTGTTTCAACGCTCGATGGATAGCCTTGTTCGCGCAAGAGGCTTGATAGCCTCACACTCACTGCATGGTGGTGTGAGTGTGACCCAGTCAGAGGGTAAAATAGAGAGCCTCTTGAAGGCGTTTGATGGTATGACGAATAAGACAGTTAAAACGCTGATTTTAAAGACATTGACCGATAGTGAGTCGGCGAGGCATTTAAATGAGAACGAGATAGCGCTGCTGTTAAAAGGGCTTAAGCCCTACGCCGTTG